>NZ_JTEV01000016.1 GCF_000786105.1 Bdellovibrio sp. ArHS | reverse complement strand
CGGCGCCACGATGGCGCGAACCGCACAAAGTGCGGCGGCAACTGAGCCCGGAAGGCGCGCCGACCGAAAGGGATGACTTAGGAATCCGTGCCACTCCCAAATCCCCCGCGCGAAGCAAAAAAACAAACTAAGAACTCTTAATAAGCCCCGAAGTCCAATCCCGAATCATAGCCAAAGTCCCCTGTCTCGCGTTAGCGAACTGGACTCCGTAGGCTTGGTTCTGCTCGCTCCAGACGACCTGACCTTGCACTTCGATGACTTCGTGGCCATCAGGACTTTGGATTCGCATTGTGACGATGCCACCTTTTTCCAAAGCGGCGTCAGCATTGAAGGACAAGCCACCTTCAGAGATGGTATTCACAGCGCCGATCAGTTCGCGATCGCCGACCGTCACACGAATTTCAGAATTCATTTTAAAGCGTTCGTAACGACGGCGTCGTTTTGGATCACGAGATCGCAAAACCTGCCAGACGACCAGCGGGGCCATCAGAAGACCGATCACGACAGCAATCGCGCCGGCTCCCCCACCCTGTCCTGAGCCCGGGCCGTTGTGGGTCACAGCTTTGACAAGACCGCAACCGCCACCAGCCGCCCCGCTGCCTGAAGTCGACGCCTGCTCCGTCAGATAATAGGGTTTATAGTCAGGTTGAGTGGATGCCGTCGCCACCATCTGTTGCGACGTGCGAATCATTTCGTAGGCATCGATACGAGCACTCGAATACACGAGGTTATTCAGGAAACTTTTGGCTGAAGCTGTGCCCAAAATCAACTGCTTCATCTGATATCCCGATAGCGAGGGAGCTTCGCGGAACGCCAATGCCGCCATTCCCGCCACGAACGGCGCCGCCATACTGGTTCCGTTCATAGGCATTGTGGTATTTCCAGGAACGGTGCTTTCAATGTACTCCCCTGGGCTGGCCACATGCACTGTGGAAGCGCCGTAATTTGAGAAGCTGGAAAGATCATCGTAACGACTGGAAGAGGCGATGGAAATGTTACTCGGTACATCGTAATTAGCCGGATACATCGGCGACGCATCGTTGTTGCTTCCGTAGTTGCCGGCGGCAGAGACCACTAACACACGACGTTCATAGGCATAGGTGATCGCATCATGAAGGGATCGGCTGTAACTACCCCCACCCCAAGAGTTGTTGATCACACGTGCGCCGTTATTGACGGCATAATAAATCGCGCGAATCGCATTCGAAGTGGATCCCGAACCAGTCGCACCTAAAAACTTTAAAGGCATGATAGAAATTTTAGATTCCTGCAAAGGACGAGCAAAAATATTTTGGCCTGTGCCGACAACAATCCCGGCCACATGCGTGCCATGGTCGTCGTCATCCATAAAATTATTCGTGTTGGTGATAAAATTCCAACCATTCACGTCATCGACATATCCGTTTTGATCATCATCCACGCCGGGCTGGCCCGCCGCCTCGACAGGGTTCACCCACAGCGCCCCTGTACCGCCGTTAGCCAGTGGTTTAAAAACATCGTGATAACGGTCCAATCCGGTATCGACCACGGCCACAATCACTTTTCCGTTCTGCGCACTTAAAGAACTTAATAAAGGCCAGGCATTCGCAACACCTGTTGCCGCATTGGACTGCGCATACACCGCGGGGTCCGTTGAGGCAGGACTGGAGTTAGCAAATTGCTCGTAAGTCAAACGCTCTACGGAACCATTCAGCGCGACTTCCGCTTTATCTAAAATATAATTGGGCTCAATATACTCAACATCGGGATCATTTTTTAAAGCTTCAAAAGAGGCTTTTTCATCCGGCCCCGACTTCATGGTGACCTGCATGATATCCAGCCCCGGAAAGGCGGCCTTCAACGAAGCTTTACCTAAAAGCTTCGTCTGAGCAATCGTGGGCCCACCTGAAGAAGCCTTAAACTTAATAAGGTATTCGCCAGGAACCACTTTAGGATCATTCTGTGCGTATGCCGCAAAGCTCAGAAGACTGAAAGGTATAAATAGCGCGCCTAGAATCCGTTTCACCGGTTCTCCTTTGACCCCTTTCTTGTCGGTCAGAAGTCGAGGGTTGTTTAGATAAAAAAGTGTCTCATTTCGAGAATGCACAAAGCCTTGAAGAGCCTCGACTTAGCTGATATTTAAAAGAGCCGATACGTGATAAAAGACAGGACATCCAGCTATGAAACAACTCCAAAAAATCTTCTTGCAAGGTCTTGTGACTTTCCTTCCGATTGCACTGACGATCTACATCATCTACGCGGGCATCGCCATCGTAGACAGCTTTCTTGGAGACGCTCTTCGCCAGATTCTGCCCATCTATATTCCGGGCTTGGGTTTTCTGCTAACGGTTATTTTAATTTTCCTGTTGGGTCTGATGCTCAACAACCTGCTTGCTGGAGGCATTTTCACAAAGCTGGAACAGCGCTTAACGCAAGTTCCGTTTATTAAGGCCATTTATTCTCCGCTGCGTGATCTGATGAATTTATTTTCAAAAGGCGGCGGTCCCGGAGGACTGCAAAAAGTGGTGTTGGTCGATCTGGGCGACACGGGTATTCGCGCTTTGGGTTTGGTCACTCGGGAAAATTTCCGCGACGTTCCTGCTATTGAGCAAAATGCCGACGATCGCATCGCGGTTTATATTCCGATGAGCTATGGTTTAGGGGGATTCACCTTAATGGTTCCCCGCTCGCGCCTGACACCTTTGGACATGCCGATTGAAAAAGCGATGAGCCTGGCCATCACCGGTTGGGTCAAAGCTGAAAGTAAGCCTGAAGGAGAAAAGAAATAATGTCTGAGGCTCCGATGGTTGAGACCACTTTAAGCAAAGCTTTGAAAATCAATAAAGATCTGGCCCGCTACGGAGCTTTTGCTGAAATCGGCGCGGGTCAAGAAGTCGCTCGGCATTTTTTTCAAGCCGGCAAAGCTTCTCAAACAATTGCCAAAACAATTTCCGCTTATGACATGATCGTCAGTGACGATATTTATGGTCGCGAAGCCAATGGCCGCTACGTCTGCGAATCACGCCTGACTAAAATGTTAGGTCACGAATATGACCTGCTGGTGGACCGCCTGGCAGAGGCCCGCGGGAAAAACACCTGCTTCTTTTCATTTGCGAATACCGTCGCAACAGCTTCTTCCGGCAGCAACAAACAATCTCATGGCTGGATGGGCGTGCGTTTTCAAACCAGACCCAATGGTCCCGCCAACGACATCATTCTGCATGTGCGCATGTTGGATCGCCACCGTCTGCAACAGCAAGAGGCTTTGGGAGTTCTGGGCGTCAATCTTTTGCATTGTGCGTTTTATCATTTGCAACCAACAGAAGATTTTATTCCTCGTCTGGTTGAGAGCTTGAAAGACGGTCAGATCGTGATTGATGTGATCAAGTTTCAGGGGCCCGATGTTGAACATTTCGATGCGCGGCTGATGAACCTAGAATTGGTCCGCAGGGGCCTGGCAGAAGCGATTTTGTTCTCTCCGAAGAATGAGATCTTGAATATTTCAGATGCCATTTACGGCAAAGCACTTTTAATTCAACGAGGCACATTCCGTCCCGTGACCGTGACCCATTTGGATGTTCTGCAAAAGGGCCTGGCGCAGATAAAAGATGATGTCTATAAAAGTGAAGGCAAGGCGCTGGAAGTTCTGCCGATGCTGGAACTGACGATGCACAACCTGCAGGCTGACGGTCATATCAATGAAAAAGATTTTTTAGCCCGCGTGGAAACGTTAACAAGTCTGGGACAGCATGTGCTGATTTCGAACTTCTTCTTATTTTATGGCTTAAAACGTTTCATTCGCCGCTACAATCCCCACTTCATGGCTTTGGTTGTAGGAGCAAGCCATCTTAATAAGCTCTTCACGGAAGAACATTATAACAATCTTGAAGGGGGCCTTTTGGAAGGCCTGG
The DNA here is from genome assembly GCF_000786105.1 of Bdellovibrio sp. ArHS. Classification (NCBI taxonomy): domain Bacteria; kingdom Pseudomonadati; phylum Bdellovibrionota; class Bdellovibrionia; order Bdellovibrionales; family Pseudobdellovibrionaceae; genus Bdellovibrio; species Bdellovibrio sp. ArHS. The sequence goes on along the minus strand of NZ_JTEV01000016.1, from coordinate 232,277 downwards.
GCAAACTTTTGGAGCAAAAGACAAAGCTTTATGTCTATCCTCACAAAACGCCGCTTCTTTGCCTGACGACGAAGAGTTTTTTTCCCGCGCCTCACCTTCGCCATATCTATGCTTATTTCGTCGAGAATCAACAGATTGTCGATATCTCGGGCTGCGATGAAACCGGTGAATATCTGCATTCAGCCGACGTGATGAAGATGATCGAACAGAACGATCCGCGCTGGGAACAATGCGTTCCCGAACCCGTCCGCCAGTTGATCAAGTCGCAGAAGCTTTTTGGATGTAAAGCTTAAAGGCAAATACCTTCGCCGATTTCAAAACGAAGTCATTACTCATTCGAATCGATCCGATGGCTATCGCAATGTCTTTAGCAAAGTTTTAAGCTGACAAATTTACCGCCACGGTGGCGGTAAAGATGCGGCCCTTGCCGTTGATGTCTGTGTAGCAGATAAAAACCACGATGGTTCAATAATGCAGACAAACAGAACCTAACGGAACCCCATACTGACGAACTACTTAAGCATTCGCGAAATACATGGGGGACCACCATTCCAGTCTCAAATCGAACAAAACACATTTGATCGAAAAAGATGATTACAAATTGATAGGAAAACTCCGCATATAACATTTGTTATGTTTATCAAATATAAACAAATTCCGATCAACTCTTCAATGATTCGACTGCTGGATTTTATCTACAACCTTGAGATCTTGTTTGGGATAATCTTTATCTCGTCCATGGTTATCTTGGGCTATGTGATCCATGATCGCAAAGCCCGTCGAAAGAAAAGAATCATCTAGTCTTAAAAATTTTCTAAATTCTCTTCGTCAAAAACTCGATCAAACATTGAACGGGCTGACCACTGCCACCACTGGAAGTCAAAGCTCCATGCGCTTTGTCCGACCAGGCATACACGTCTAAGTGGGCCCATTTTTTTCCACGCACGAATTTTTGCAGGAATAAAGCTGCGGTGATGGCTCCGCCGAAACCGCCGCCTGAATTTTTAAAATCGGCAAAGGGAGATGACATCTCGCCAAAATATTTTTCAAACAAAGGCATACGCCAGTTCAGATCACCGGCGCGCTGACCGGCCCGAGTCAAAGCCGCAGCCAAGTTATCATCATTTGAAAAAAGTCCGGCGATTTCAGCACCTAAACCGACTTTGATCGCCCCGGTTAAAGTGGCGACGTCAATGACGTATTCAGGCTCATCCGCCCCTTTGACAGTGCAGGCGACGTCTAACACATCGGCCAACACCAAACGACCTTCCGCATCGGTGTTATCAATTTCAACACGAAGCCCATTGCGCGCCGTAAGTACGTCACTAGGACGGAAGGATTTTCCATCCACCGCATTTTCCGCTAAAGCCAAATAGAAATCCACAGGCCCCGGATAGTTACTTTCAGCCACCCACAAAGCCAGACCGATCACGCTGGCCGCACCACCCATATCCTTCTTCATCAAGCGCATCGCCGAAGAAGGTTTGATGTCCAAGCCACCAGTATCGAAGGTGATACCTTTTCCGACAAAAGCCACCGGCTTTAATTTTGATTTTTTAGCAGGACGGTATTTCAGATGAACCATGCACGGCCCATGTTCGGCTCCTTGCCCTACGCCGACGTGCAATCCCATTTTTTCTTGGACCAATTTTTTAGCATCCCAAATCGCCACTTTCAAAGTGGTTGGAAAGGCCAGTCGCTTTGCCGCGATTTCCGCAAAGGATTCAGGGTTTAAATCATTCGGTGGAAGATTTACCAAATGGCGAGCCAAATTCACCGCGCGCGCGCGAATCATCGCCTCTTTCACGATATTCTTATCGAAGCTTCCCAAGGTCTTTTTCAAACTGACTTTGGGAAGGTCTGCCAACTGCTTACCGTCCACAAATTGACGGAAATTATACGTGGCGATATCCATGCCGACCAAAGCTCCCAAGTCCTGATCCGCTTCCGTGCCATGAAATTCAATTTGGACTGCATTAAGATGATGGGCTTTGAAATGGGCGACCAAAGAGCCAAACTGATCACGCGCCCAAGTGTAGCCGGATTCATCGATCAAACCGTCGTGACCAACACTGTTCTTTTTGCGCGAGCGAAGAATCCACACGGGCCCCTGCTGCCCCACAAAATAAACAAAGTCCTTGTCATTCTGTTTTAAAGAAGAGGCCTGCCAAGGCAAAGAGTGCTGTTGGACCCAGGAGGTGAATTTAGCACTATCGTCCACACCCAGAAAATAGACAAAGCCTGTCAATTCATTCTTTACTTTAAGTTCTTTGCCGATGTCGAAAGTTTCAATCCAGGAACGGAAATGAATTTTATTCGAAGTTTTTGCCGAGGCGGTTTTTTTAGCCACTGTATTTCCTCACTTTTAGTTTGTGATTAGGACGAAAAATTCCGTAAAATCATAATATGACGTGGACTGAGACCACAAATTTAAAATTATGCTTACTCAATGCAGAGAACCTCTTTTTGATGTTCGACGGAACACCAGGCAAGGAAGTTCTAGAATTGAGCGAAACTCAGTGGCAAAGACTGTCGTCATCCGTTTACGAAAATAAATCACTTAAAAAAACCGGGGATATCGCCAAAGCCCTGAAAGAGATCAATGCCGACATCGTTATGCTGTGCGAAGTCGGTGGTTTTGAGTCCTTAAAAAACTTCAACCATCTCTTTATGGATGATGCGTATTCGCCTTGTTTGATTGAGGGAAACTCAGAAAGAAACATCGACGTCGGCTTTTTGATTCGTAAGAATTCGCCCTTTTATTTCGATCTTCAATCCAACAAAAACCGACCGATCAATTACCTTTACCCGCATGAGCGACAAAGCCTGCAAAGCGGGTATCCCGTCAAGGGCGGCAAAGTCACAACCAGTCACCGCTTTTCCCGGGATGTGGCAGAGCTGCGACTTTTCAAAACAGACAAAGAAAAACCCTTCTTTATTATCTTACTGTCTCACCTGAAATCCCGCTTGGATCCGGAACGCATTGACCCAAATGGTTTTGAACGTCGCCAGGCAGAGCTTCGCACGCTGCTGGAAATTTACCGCGAACTTGAAACCGTACATCCCGACGTCCCGATCCTGATGGCCGGCGATTTTAACGGAAACGCCAGCCTGATTAATACCGATGAAGAGTTTAAAGACATTTATTCTCAGACACCCCTCAAGGATGTCTTTGAGGTGATGAATCTTGCGCAAGAGGCTCGCGCCACTTTTTATCAGGTTCGCAATGGCCAAAGAGTCGAAGGACGTCAGATCGATTTCGCCTTCTTATCCCCCACTCTGCAAAAACTAATCAAAGCTGGCTCTGCGCATGTTCATAAGTATAAAGATGAGTTTGGCATGGAACGAGACATCCCACGGACGATGGATGCAAAATCCCATTTTCCGTCAGACCACAACCCCATTGTGTTTGAAATCGAGAACCTCATTCTTAAATAACTGTATTTTCGCACAACATTGCAGATCTAAAAGGTTCGGCCATTGACCTTTTTTGTGGACGAATTTATCCTTTATTTCACTATGGCAATGCAAAAAACAACGACTCCTGATTTTCAGATTTCCGCGAAGGTGGTCTACGTTCCCTCAGAATCCCGTCCTGAGCAGGGATATCATTTCTTCGCGTATAAAATCGCCATCACCAACAAAGGGTCTATGCCGGCCCAATTGATGAGTCGTCATTGGATTATTATGGACTCCTCGGGCAAAAAGGAAGAGGTCCGCGGCCCCGGGGTTGTCGGAATCCAACCCAAAATCCAACCTGGGCAAACTTTCGAATACGACAGCGCTTGTCCACTCAATGCGTCAACCGGCAGCATGCAGGGAAAATACTACTTCGTATCCGAAAGCGGAGAGAGCTTCAGCGTCGAAATCCCTGAGTTCTTCCTTATTGCGCCTCACGCCCTTCATTAAAAAAACAGGTCCAGTTTTCATTAAAACTCTAGGACTCTAAAACCAAGCTGTGCTAAACCCATTTTCGATTTTGGGAGCGTTATGGCTTGGTTTAAAAATCTAAAAGAACTTTTGGGATTTGATAAAGCACCACACTGTCTTTGTATGGTGGTTTCAGAACAAGAAGGCGCTGAAATTTGGGTGGAAGGCAAAAAGACCAACTACCGGACGCCTAAAGCCATCGCCATTCCCAAAGGCAAAGACGTGAACATCATAATCAAGATGGTCGGCCATCACGATCACCACGCCACCGTTCGCAGTGAGCACACTCTTTCCTATTACTATTGCAACTTAGACCGTGTGCCCCTTAGACTGATCAAGAATGAAATCCATCGATCTGCCTCTTTATAAAAAAACAAAACGCCTGGTGATTCGTCCTTTCGCGGACTATGACTATGAAAACTGGGCCCAAGCGTATTCTTCTCTGCGGCCACCCCAAAACGAATGGGATGAAACCAATTGGGCTGACAGTGAACTCACGAAGAAGAAATTCAAAGAGCTGCTTAAAGAACAGTTGAAACAAAGACAAACGGATAAATTTTATTCTTTTGGGGTTTTCCGCAAAGACGACGGCATGCTTTTGGGTCGCGTGACCTTGATGGATATCTCGCGCGGGATTTTTCAAAACGCCTACCTGGGTTATCAAATCTTCAATATTTACTGGGGGCAAGGCTATGCCCAAGAGGCCTGCAAAGCCACCATCCAACTGGCCTTTAAAAATCTAAAACTGCACCGCGTGGAAGCCGGCATTTCACCTAAAAACAAAAGATCACTAAAAACTGCAAAAGCTTTGGGCCTGCGTAAAGAAGGCGTCAGCAAACGCCGCTTGCACGTCAATGGCAAATGGTCCGACATGGAAATCTGGGCGCTGACACGGGAAGAGTTTTAATTTTTCGAACGACTTCTGTCGATCGACCAGAAAACATTTTCTTTATATTCGGACGTATAGACTCGAATGGAGATCAAGATAAACGGCCGCTTCCTGTTTTCGTCTTGGTCAGGGGTTTTGGAAAAAAAATTCTTAAATTTCTTCCAGATCTCAAGCCATATACTCGTGAAGCTGACATTTAAGCTTGGCCATTCCACGGGAAGAGCGTGAAAGGCTGAGCCCGTTGTCGCCCATTTTTCAGGACCCTTCTCTGTTTTGTATTTAATAATTTCATTAATTATTATCGACCAGTCATCCGTAAGATCAGAAGCTCGCCCTGCTTCAGCTTTAACCAGCGCTCCTAAAAAATTCTTCATATCAAATATCGGCCCAACGTTGCCGCCATCACGATGCTCCAGGCGGGGCGACTTTTCTTGCAAAATCTTTTCCGAGATCTGATCATTCGTTCGCGCATCATCAATAAACCAAAAACCACTTTTTTTGATTTCTGAAGAATTGGAAAAATCGCGAAGCGTTTGTTTGGGATCGATCTGAAGAGGCGTCTCGATGGCAAACTTATCACGCCATTCATAAAGAGCTTTCTGATTCCGGGTCGAAGCATTGTCTTCATTTTCTGTCTGCTTCACTTGAAAAAGATAAGCGCGCTTTTCATTTAAGCGCTTTTGCGGATCACCTGCGACTCCATATTCAAAGTCCAAATGAAACATGACATCGGCAAGTTCGACCACTTCCTTACCAAGAGGCTTCACGCGAGGACTGTTGTGCAAGTGCGCGACACCGATGACGAACTTGGCATTTCGACCAAGAAGTTGCGCCATGATGGCATTGAGGTCTTGCAAGAAGCCATCTTCCAGCAATTTCCGCAAATACTCTGTCTCCCTCATCGACCACCTCGTGTAATCAAGCTTAAGTTTGATTGAAAAACGACGCAACCCCTATCCATGAAGCAGGACTAGATGGACGAAGCCTACAGTTCAAGACTGAAAACGAAAAGGAAGAATCAAGGACTGCGCTGAAAAGTCTTCCAGCCAGAATCTGTTTTTTGATAAATAAAGCGTTCATGCAGACGGCCGCTCAAACCGAACCAGAATTCGATTTCGGTTGGGATTACTCGCCAACCACCCCAATGCGGAGGACGTGAGACCACTTGGCCATCAAATTGCTTTTCATATTCCGCCACACGTCGTGCTAACCAGTCCCGATCCGGGATGACTTCACTTTGATGGGAAGCCCAGGCTCCGATTTGACTCAGACGCGGACGCGTCGCGAAGTAGGCATCGCTTTCCTCAGCCGAAATTTTTTCGGCCTTTCCGGTGATACGGATTTGCTGCCATAAAACAGGCCAGTAGAAATTCAGACAAAGCGTGGGATTGGCTTCAATGTCTTTTCCTTTATGGCTTAGGTAATTGCCATAAAAAACAAAGCCCCCCTTCGACACCTCTTTAAGATAGACGATGCGAACGGAGGGCACACCCTTTTCATCCACTGTGGCCACAGACATAGCATTGGCCTCAGGAACTTGCTTTGCGATCGCCTCTTTAAGGAGGCGATCAAAATGCTGAAAAGGATCTATCGATATATCGATCATTATTTTTTCTTTTTTGTATCTTGTTTAACGATATCGATCAACTCAACGTCGAAAACCAAAACTGAATTTGGTGGGATACCAGGACGACCAGAAGGACCGTAAGCCAATTCAGGTGGGATGAAAAGTTTTGCTTTGCCGCCAACTTTCATCAATTGAAGAGCTTCTGTCCAACCTGGGATCACGCCGCCTACTGGGAATTCAGCAGGTTGACCACGATCGTAAGAAGAATCGAACTGTTCGCCGTTCGTCAAAGTACCTTTGTAGTGAACTTTAACTACGTCTTCTTTTTTTGGCGAAGCGCCTGTGCCTTCTTTTTCAGTGATGTACTGAAGACCAGAAGCCGTGGTTTTCACGCCAGCCGCTGATTTGTTTTTTTCCAAGAAGTCTTTGCCTGCTTTAGCATTACCTTCAGCAGCTTCTTGTTGTTTCTTCATCGCCATTTCTTGAAGTTTCATCATCGCGGCTTGCATGTCTTCTTTAGACATTTCGTTTTTACCCGCAGATGCATCTTTCAAAGCTTGCGCCAAAGCGTCCGCATCGAAATCGATGTTTTGTTGTTTCAAGTTACCACCGATTTGTTGACCGATAGCATAGCTCGCCTTTTTCATATCAGTGTCGAGCTTAACTTTCTTTTGGCAAGCAGTTGTAAATGCCATAGCAGCTACAACGAGACCGCCAAGTACTAACTTATTCATGTTGTCTCCTCATAAGGGTTGTTAAATTTGGCAACGCCCTATCTTGCGACGAAATCTTGCCGTTTCAAACAGATAACGCACCCGGAAAAAAGCAAAAACGTCGCTAACGGGAAAGGCTTTGCAGGAAGGCGACAACGTCTTTTCGAGGACCTTTGAACAGCACATGGACTTGTCGGCGCTCTAAAGACGAAAGGTATAAAGGATCATAGTAGTACTGGAGCAGCTTTTCGATCCACACTTTGTTCGGTTCAAGGTCGGCATGCTGCAAAAACTTAGACTCCGCCTGCTCCAGATCGGCAAGAACTTCCTGACTTCTGGCCCCGCCCAGCTTTCTGTGGATCGACAAAACAGCCTGACGGTATTTCGCAAACAGATTCAACGCCTGACTTCGCAAAATCTGCTCTTCTTCCGCGCACCGAAAATGCGGCGAGGCGCTTCGGCCAATGTCCGTGTTAATCACATAATCAGAAAAGATATTCTGCACTCGTGCCTCAAACGGTTCTTCCAGCCACAAGACCTCAGAACTGCGCAGTCTTTCAAAGAAGTCTTTGGGTTGGCAGACCCGCCCGATCAAGCGACTTTCATCCTCCACCACAGGGCGAACATCTGAAGTCCTTTTGTCCTCAAGCTTTAAACACTCCAAAGCCAAGGAAATTTCGAAGTCGACTTGGGTCGGCTGTGGCGTCGGCAAAGAACCAAAGGCCGAGCCGCGATGACGCGCCAAAAATTCTAAATCCAAAGTTGGACGAAACTTGTTCACCTCTTTCAAGAGTTCGGTTTTACCGCTTCCGGTAGGACCGGAAACCACCAGAAGCTCACGGTGCAGACAAAAGTCATTCAACTGATCTGAAAAAAACTGCCGGGCTTTTTTATAACCACCCGCGATGAGAGGAACCTGAATCCCCACTTCCGCCAACCACGCTTGCGTGATTTGAGAGCGTTTGCCCCCGCGAAAACAGTAAACCACGGTGTCGGGATGGGCTTGCACAAACTGTTGCCACTGTCGCACCCGAGCTTCCTTCACCGATCCAGACACAATCTGATAGCCCAAAGCCACGGCGGCGTCTTGCCCCTCGCGCTTATAGGTTGTCCCGATAAGAGCTCTTTCTTCATCGTTTAAAATGGGAAGATTCACGGCCCCGGGCAAATGCCCTTGCGCAAATTCCACGGGCGCACGCACATCAATTAAAGGAGCGCCGGAAAGGAAAAGATTCTTGTACTGTGAAAATTCAATTCTATTCAAAAATCACCGCGTTATCCTGACGAGGTAAAACCTCACCAATGATTTCAGCAGATTTAAACTTGGCTCGCAAGGCCTGTACAGCGTCCCGACTGATTTCGCGAGAAACACTTAAAAGCAGACCTCCACTAGTTTGCGGGTCGTGAATCAGAAGCTTATGAAGATCATCCAGATTTTTGACATCCATCGAAGCTTCAGTGTACTGGGCATTGGAGCGATGGGCCTTCGTCAAAAAACCCTTTTCAAGGAACGTCAAAGCTTTGGCAAAACGTGGCACCTTTTCCAAAGAAATTCGTAAGCTGACTTGGCTCGCATTTGCCATCTGCATTGCATGCCCCGAAAGGCCAAATCCCGTGATGTCCGTCGCGGCATGCACCGAGGGTTTCGTCACGGGCGTCAAATAGTCGACGGCATTGTTCACGGTCGCCATACTTTGCAAAGCTTCCGCGATGTCCTCTTCAGAGGACTCACGACGTTTCAAAGCCGCCGTCAAAGTTCCTGTCCCCAGAGGTTTCGTGAGAATCAAATGATCTCCCACCTGAGCGCCGGCATTTGTCCACACCTGCGCAGGATGCACAAACCCTGTGACCGAAAGACCGAATTTTAAAGTGTCATCGTCAATTGAATGTCCACCGACGAAGTTGGCATTGGCTTCCGCGATTTTATCACTGGCCCCTTGCATGACATCGACAATCACGGATTCAGGCAGAGTCGCTAAAGGAAAAGCTAAAATTCCTAAAGCCGTTTTCGGCAGACCGCCCATGGCATAGACATCGCTCAACGCATTGGCCGCGGCAATTTCGCCAAAGAGCTTTGGGGTGTCCACGATGGGCGTAAAAAAATCCAAGGTTTGCACCAAAGCCACGTCTTCCGTGACCTTGTAAATCGCCGCATCATCAAAAAGTCCCCCATCCACCAGCAAAGCTGGATGAGCCACCGGAAACTTCACTTGCTGAAGAATGCGGCGAAGTTCCGAGGCGGCCACTTTCGCAGCACAACCTCCCTTTTGCACAGTTTGCGTGAGTGCGATTTTTTCAGAACTCATGATTGTTTATGAGTGTCTTTTTGCTCTTGAGATTGATTCAGAGGTTTTTCTTTGTTCTGAGAAATCTGCGGGTTGGCCTCGCGCTCATGCGGATCTTCATTCAAAGCCTTTTTAAAGCCACGGATAGATTCCCCCAAAGAACGTCCCAAACCGGGAAGTTTGCTTGGGCCAAACAATAGAAGTGCGATGCCGCCGATCAATAGGATTTCAGTCCAACCTAAATTCATAAGGTCTCCTCGTTACAAGGCCCAACCTACTATAAGGCCTATTGCATGGCAACAAAAGGCCGTGCATTATATTGGGAAAGGAGGCAACATGCTAAGTCTCATCTTGACACTCTTTTTGGTGGGTGATGCACATGCTCAAAGTGGCGTGAATTCGACAAAATACTTCGAAGCCGAAGAAGAACCCGAGAAACCCGATGAATCCAGAAGCTTTACTGCAAAGGTCAAAGTCGTCCGCGAGGAAAGCGACGGCGTCGACGTCTTCTTTGAAGGAGAAAAAGCCAAGGGGGCTTACTTCCTTTCCCGATCTGTGGAGCACTACGGCAAAATCGTTAAAGATCTCGAAAAAAGCAAGAAGCCCAAAGGCCCCGCCGTGGCCGTGACCGCTGATAAGAATAAGAACATCAAAAAAGTCGAAATCAAAAAGGTCGAGGCGACCTCGGACTTCAAAATTCCCGATGATCCAAATCAAAAATGGGACTTTGGTAAACCACCGGAATAAGCTCTGAATCCTGTTGCGTAAGCGCCTGGGAAGTGCGATTTTCATGTCCTCAACATGGAAAAATCTCGGGCGCAATGGCTAAAACAATCCTGGCTGTACCTTAAACGCATTCTTATTCTGAATGTGGTTTTTCTATTCATTGGCTTTCTTTGGCGTTTGGGGTTCTTCCTCGTTTATGGAAACATGAATGAGGTCTCTCAGGTCCCCGGGGATGTGGCGCGCGCGTTCGTCCTGGGCGCACGCTTTGACAGCACCATTCTTTTTTATATCAATGCGATCCCGTTCCTGGTGCTGTTTCTGGCCAGTCTTTGTGCCTGCACCAAACTGAGCAAAAAGCTCTTGCAGCAGTTGTTCACCCGCTTTACTCGTTTTCTTATTCCCTATTACACGATCATGCTTCTTATCGTGACCTTCATATCCGCGGTGGATTTTGGTTTTTACAGTTTCTATCAGGATCGTATCAACGTTTTGATTTTCGGTTTTATCACTGATGACACCGTGGCCCTGATCAAAACTATTTGGCGCAATTACCCGATGGTGTGGATCACAGTGGGTCTGGCTCTTTTCACTTATCTTTTGTGGAAGGGTCTGAAAATCAATTTCACGCAAGGCCGAGAGTGGTGGCCTTGGCGCCTGGAGCGTGTCTCTTATCCGGCCTTCGTGCTTTTTTTCTTTGTGGTTTTTCTTGTGAACGGAGTCGGCGCTCGTGGGTCTCTGGGATTATTTCCTTTGAGCGAAATGGACACCGGCATATCAAAATCCATTTTTGTGAATCATTTAAGTTTCAATGGCACGCGGGCCTTCACTCGGGCTATCGAACTCAAAGCTCAACAGACTTCTCAATGGGACAGCAATCTTCGCCATTTTGGTTACGGCGACAATTATCGACAGGCCTTTGCGGACTTCTATCACCTGACTCCGGATCAAGTCCCCGCCGACCCTTTGACGTTGATGAAACACCGCACGCCCAAAAATGCTTGGGCAGAAAAAACCAAACCCCATGTTTTACTTCTGACGATGGAGTCCTTGGGAGCTTACTGGTTCCAATATGATCAGCCCGATTTTGATCTGATGGGTCAGTTCAAAAAGCACCTGCAAGCTGACACTTATTTGACTCACTTCCTTTCTAGCAGCAACGCCACGATTGGCAGTTTAAGCTGCCTGATGATCGGCTCTGCCCAACGCCCCATCAGTGAGTTTCTTTCTGAAAGTGACTACCTTCAGGTGCCCTTCCGAACCAGCCCCGCACGGATTTTTAAAGAGTCCGGCTATAAAGCTCGCTTTCTTTATGGTGGCAATCCAGGCTGGCGCGAAGTGAATAAATTTGCGGTGGCGCAAGGCTTTGACACCGTTGAAGGTGAATTCGAAATGACCGAGGTGCTGGGGGGATTGAAGGAACGTCACGATTGGGGCGTTTACGATGAAGATGTGTTCGACTACATTTTCAAAACCTTGAGTGACGCCAAGGAACCGCAGTTTTTATTGACCATGACGACCACCAATCATCCGCCCTATCAGTTGCCGACAACATACTCGGTGCCTGAACTTAAGCCCCCGCAAGAACTCACGTCGCGCTTAATCGGTGATGCGGCCTTGGCGGAAAAACGCTTTAAGACCTATCGTTATTCAACTGATAAACTGGGCGAATTTCTCACGCGTTTGAAGAACTCGCCCTTAAAAGACAAAGTGATCGTCGCCGTGACGGGCGATCATACATTCTGGATTGTGAATTTTTCTGAACAAGAGCTTTTACAAAAAGGCTCGGTGCCCTTCTATCTTTATGTCCCTTCCGCCGTGCGCAGGAAGCTGGACCCTGACGCTTTCGGTTCACAGGCCGACATCGCCCCCACCCTTTACAATCTGGCGCTTTCCGAAAAGGACTATTATTCGTTGGGTCGTGATCTGTTTGGCAAAGACGGCGACTTCGCTGTCAACGCTTCCAATCTGATTGTGGATCGCACTGGTGGTGTCTTAGCCTCTGGGCATGCCACTGACGATCACGCACTTGACTGGCAAGGAAAGTATGAAAGATTAGTGGCCGGGGAAATGACAGAGTCCAAAAAAGCCCTGTCGTTGAAATACAAATCCCTGATGGGCATTTTGGATTTTTACTTTATGAAAGAAAAACAAGATCAGAAAGGACACCGACACCATGCGGATTCTCGTCGTTGAAGATCAAGTCAAAATGGCGACCTTTCTAAAGAAAGGCCTGGCTGAAGTCGGTTACGCCGTGGACCTGGCTGAAAGTGGCTCGGCGGCTGAATCCTATATGGCTCAAGGCGATTACGATCTTGTCATTCTGGATGTGATGCTGCCGGATCAAAGCGGTATCGACACCGCCCGCCACATCCGTCGCGATGGCTATGAAGGGCCGATTCTGATGCTCACGGCGCTTTCCACAACGAAGGACAAAGTAAACGGTCTTGACGCCGGGGCTGACGATTATTTGACGAAGCCTTACTCTTTCGATGAACTTCATGCCCGTGTGCGCGCCCTCTTACGCCGTAAAGGTGCTGCCAACAATGGCAATCACAGCAACACGTTGAAATACGCCGACCTGGAATTGGATCTGATCCAGCGCAAAGCGCGCCGTTCAGGCCAGGAGATCTCGTTAACTACGAAAGAATTCGCGTTGCTAGAATACTTCATGCGCAATCCTGAGCGACCGCTGGGGCGAGTCTCTATTGCTGAGCATGTATGGGATATCCACTTTGATTCCGAAAGCAATGTGATTGACGTTTATATCAATCTGCTGCGTAAAAAAATTGACGCTCCTTTTGCGAAACGACTGATTCACACAGTTGTGGGCACGGGTTATGTTCTTAAAGAAAATCTATAATTTTCTTTCCAGCTTCAGCATCCGTCTGCGTCTGTCGTTGATCTTCGTGTTGATTTTCGGAGCCACGACCATTTTCTTTAACATGTTTCTTTTTAAGATGATGATCGACACCCTTCAGCAGGACTTTGACGATGCCCTCTTCAACTACTCCGTCGACGTCTCTGAAGGCATCGAAATCGGTGTCAAAGGCGACTTAAGCTTTCCTCCTTTGCGTTTGGATCACGGTAAAATTCTGCCCTTCCCACTGGGAACAGCGCTGATCCAAGTACGTCACAGCTCCGGTGCGGTTTTGGCCCGTGTGGGAAATTTCGGGGAGTTCAATCCACCCTATAAAAAAGACTTTGACCGCATTTGGAAAGGCGAGGAAGCCACTTACCGTACCATTGAGCACATCCGTAACATCCCCTCGGCAGAAGCCGACTCTTATCGCCTGATCTCTTTTCCTCTGGACAATGCCGCCAAGCCTCAGTTGCTGTTGCAAATTGCGGTTCCTATGACTTTGATGGAGACTCAGATTTCCCAGCGCCTGACCTTGCTGCAAGTCGGGATTCCCTTCGTGTTGTTGATTGCAACTTTGGGGGGAATGTTCCTTTCGGCGCGCGCCCTGAACCCCGTCAACAACATGATCAACACGGCCAAGGAAATTAAAGCCAGCGAACTGTCCCAACGCGTCCCGATTCCCAACGCCAATGACGAAATCAAAAAGCTCGCGCTGACACTGAATGAAATGCTGGATCGAATTCAACAAGCTTTTTTAAGTCAGGAGCGCTTCGTCGCGGATGCCTCTCACCAATTACTGACTCCGTTAACGATCATGCGGGGCGAACTGGAGCTTCTGCAAAAAGCAGAAAAGCGGGATGTTGATCAATTCATCAAAAGCGCGCTGCAAGAGGTGGACAATCTTTCCGGCATTGTGCAAGAGATGCTTTTGCTAGCGCGGGTGGATGCGGGCATTGGCGCTTTGAATTTTCAGGATCTAGCCCTGGACGAAGTGATTTTTGAAGTCCTGCCCCGTTGTGAGAAACTGGCCAACTCCAAAAATATCAAATTGAAGCTGAATATTAATAATGAGACCAAAGACGATCGCAAAATGGTCCGCGGTGATAACGATCTTTTACAGAACCTTATTGTTAACATCATTGAGAATGCCATCAAGTACTCCCCCAATAACGAAGTTGTGACGATGACTCTCGTTTGGCGGGATGAATTCACGCAGTTCATCGTTGAAGATCACGGCCCGGGTGTTCCCGAAGATCAACTCCCCTTCATATTTGAACGCTTCTCGCGCGGTTCAAATATGGAAACCCGTGTTAAAGGCTTTGGTCTTGGTTTGGCGATCGCGCAAAAGATCGCCATTCTTCATAACGCCAAGTTAAACGCCCAGAACCATCCTGGACTAGGCGCGCGCTTCACTTTCGAAATTAAAAACATTTAATTCCGTTTTAATCGTGGCTTTAACCTTCTTTGCTAGCATGACTCTTGTCCGATTGAAGCTAACTAAAGAACCAATGGAGGTTACTATGAAAATCGCTTCTGTTTTGATGACTGTTGTATTTGCTGGTGTTGTTGCTCAAGCTAACGAACCTGCTAAAACTGAAACTGCTCCAACAGCTCCTGCTGCTGCAGCTGCTCCTGCTGAGACAAAAGCTCCAGCTAAGAAAAAACACGCTAAAAAAGCTGGCGAAGTTAAAGCTGAAACTAAAGAAGCTGCTCCTGCTGGTCACTAATTCCTTCACGGAATTAGCGAGCGCATAGCTCTCTAGTGAAAAGGGAACCTTACGGTTCCCTTTTTTTATTTTTTCAACTCCGCGCATTCCTTCGCGAAGCTTTGCCAAAAACCTGCAATCAACTCTTGGCTTTTCGGATCGATCAATTTTCCATTTTCGTCAAAGGCCTTCGCGGCATTAAAATAAAACTCGGGCTGCCCCATGGTGGGCATATTCAGGTACGCCAAAACCTGACGAAGGTGATGTTGGGCACCAAAGGTTCCAATATTTCCGATGGAAGCTCCCATCACCGCTGCGGGTTTGCGATCCCAAAGATTCTGTCCATAAGGACGAGACCCCCAGTCAATCGCGTTTTTCAACACACCTGGAAAGCTGCGATTGTATTCGGGTGTGATAAATAACGCCGCATCCGCCTCTTTGATTTTATTTTTAAACTGCTGAGCGATTTCGGGAGGATTGTTTTCCAAATCCTGACTAAAAAAAGGCAGCGTGGCGATATCAAAAGTATCAATTTCAATATCCTTGGGTGCCAGATCCTTGACGGCTTTGAATAATTTTTTATTCAAGGAATTCTTACTGATACCACCAACCAGCGTGAGCACTTTCGTGGGCATGACAGACCTCCTGACTCCAGTTCATCAGAAATCATTCTGTCAGAACTGCCAAGAGGTCAGTCCAAAAAACAAAGCGGGCTCTCAACCCGCTTTTCTTTTACACCAGACTTTCTTCAATCTCTTCCTTAGAAAACTCTGAAGGTCGTCGCACCGATTTCACCTCGCCCGCTGAAATCTCGACGATCTGATCACAATCGGCGATAGTTCCCAGACGGTGCGCAATGATCAGCATTGTCACTCCGGCAAAAGACTGCCGAATGACTTTTTGCAAAATCGCATCCGTTTGCACATCCACACTGGCGGTCGCTTCATCCATCACGATCACCCGAGCTTTGGTCAGAAGGGCGCGAGCTAAACATAGAAGCTGCCTTTGCCCCTGGCTTAAATTCAAACCGCCCTCGCTGACCACCGAATGCAGGCCTTGTGGCAACTCTTTAACATGTTCCCACATCGAGGCATGTTTTAAAGCGGTGATCACGTCCTCGTCCGTGTATTCGTTGTAACGATCCAAGTTATTTCGGATCGTCCCTAGGAATAGCGTGGGATCTTGAGGAATGATCGCCAAATTACGGCGCAGTTGTTCTAAAGGCACAGAGGCAATTTCAACACCATCAATTTTTATACAGCCCTCTTCCGCTTCAATGAAGCGAAACAAGGACTGAAAAAAGGTGCTCTTGCCCGACCCCGTGCGACCGATGATGCCCACGCGTGTTCCGGCGTCGACATGGAAGGTGATTCCCTTAAGGACCAGTGGCAGATGCGCGGCGTAGCGCACTTTCAGATTCTCGACGGAAATTTCTCCTTTGTCCGGCCATGCGGGGGGCAGCGGTGTTTCGCGAGCCACAACGACATCTTTTTCCGCCGGAAGACTCGAAAAAAACTTCAGACGCTCAATCGACGTCATGCGCGATTCAATATCCGCAAAGATACGAACGCCCCAGTTTAGAAAACCCCAGAAGGACAGCGAATACAATGTCACCAACCCCGCCGTCCCCGCATCCATCAGTCCGTAGCGTGCCGACACAGTCACACCTATGGCCGTCGACATTGAAATAAGTCCACCGATCAACGGAATGCGCGACGAGAACCATCGATTGATCATGAAATGCGAATAAAACATTTTCTGACTGTAGGCGAGCTTGTCATAAAAATTTCGCATGAACCACGACGACTTATTGAAGCCACGAATCACCGTCAATCCCTGTAAGGTCTCTTTGAAATGCGCATAGCGTGGAGACCGGGCGACACTGTCAAAACGTTTCACTTCGCGAGCCGGACGACGATAATCACGTTGTAAGACATAGTAGAGCGCCATCACAGGACCGATAACGAAAATCATCATCGGCATCAATCCCAAGATCAAGGCAATGGACACCAGGACCTGCAAAGCGCAGTGCACGGCGGAATCAAAACTCCACTGCAAGTACACGTCCACCGATTCAATGTCGCGCGAAAATCTTTGGATGATTCGACCTACCGGCGTTGAATCAAAAAAGCGGACCGGAGACTTCAAAACACTTTGCAGCATTTTATCGTGCATGCTTTTGCCGGCACGAATTCCCCGCTCTAACCAAATCAAATGGTTCAATAAAGACCCCACCAAGACGGCCAGACCAATCAAACCATAGATGCCTATGGCTGATAACGCAGCCCACTCACTTTGATGACCTGAATAATAAGAAAGCCAAGCTTTTTGCAAAAGCGGGAGCAAAGTAACACCGATAGCTCCAAACAAAAGCACACTCAAAATCAACGGCTTCGTGTACTTTCCATCACCGCCCAAAGAGCTGATGTAGTCCCAATATACTGAGCCCTTCACCGCCCCCACTTCTCTTTCTTCATCCTCGGTCACACGGTTTTTCTTTTCATCGATTTCTTCTGAAGAAGCCGCGGCTGTTTCCGGCGTAGAAACTTCCTGAGGCGGAGTCGGTGCAGAATGCTCCCCTTGG
Organism: Bdellovibrio sp. ArHS; assembly: GCF_000786105.1. Taxonomy (NCBI): domain Bacteria; kingdom Pseudomonadati; phylum Bdellovibrionota; class Bdellovibrionia; order Bdellovibrionales; family Pseudobdellovibrionaceae; genus Bdellovibrio; species Bdellovibrio sp. ArHS. The sequence goes on along the minus strand of NZ_JTEV01000016.1, from coordinate 215,017 downwards.
GTTTTTCCATGCTCTTTATAAAACTCTGCGAAGGGCTGACAGATTTTTAGAAGCTCTGCAAAGCTTCCAAGTCCCTTGGCTTCGCCATTTTCAATATAAAGAATCTGATCAAAACGCGGTAAGTGCTCCAGGCGATGCGTCGCCACAATACGTGTGACATCTTTCCAGGCGCCAAACAAAAGGCGGTCGCATAAAAGATTTTCTGTCTCGGCATCCACGGCGGAAAGAGGATCATCTAAAAGAACGATCTGCGGGCGACGCAAATAGGCACGCGCCAAAGCAACCCGTTGTTTTTGGCCGCCAGAAAGATTCACTCCTTTTTCGCCGATTTCGGTGCGCAGCCCTCCTGACCACTCTTTCAGGTCTCGGCTAAGGCAACTGTTATGCAAAGCCCGACGTAAATCTTCTTTGGAAACGTTTTCGCCGAAGGACAGGTTTTCCAATAGCGTGGTGTTAATGATGTAAGCTTCTTGAGGCACGAACGCCATGCGCGGGCGTTCGCCAGCTAGAACCTGCGGAAACAGGATATGTCCCCGAGTGGGAGCCACCTCCCCCAACAGGGTCGCTAACAAAGAACTTTTACCAGCGCCCACGGGACCCACGATAGCTACGGAACTTCCCGCCGGAACTTTTAAGTCAATATTCTTTAGAACCTCTTCCTGTGATTCCGGATAGGTCAAAGACAGGCCCTGGATCTCAAGCCCCAACGGCTGATCCTTCAGGGAACTTTCTTGTGACGAGATCTGCACTTCTTCCTGCTTCAGGAAATTAAGAATACGTCCTGCTCCGACTACTGCCGTGGTGTAACGGGAAATCAAACGCGATAAATCACCAAAGGGCCCTTCCAAAAGACCAAACAGCGAAATGCACGTAAAAATCACAGCCGCATCCAAAATCTGCCCGCGCCAGGCATGCACCGCCAAAGCAACAAACAGAACAAGGGTGGAAACACCCAAGTAACCCAACGATGAAATGACTTCGGCTCGGGCTAAGCGTCGGCGGCTTAAAAGTTCTTGTTCACGAACTTCAGTCACTTCCTTAGACACACTTCGTTCCCAGGCAAAATACTTCACCACGCGAATGGAGTTCAAAGCCTGAGTCATCAAAGTCACACGGCGATCGCGATGTTTCATCATCTCTTCATCCAGATGGGTGAACTTTTTGGCGACATAGCTTGTCAGGGGCGCCAAAGTGAATAACACCGCCAATGCCGCCAAGGCGGACCAGCCAATATAATAAAAAAGCATCGAGACAACACCGACAATCAGAAAGAGTGACGATGCCAGGTCGCCGATGATCTGTGGAAACTCGGACACGGAATCACTATCGGAACTCATGTGGTTCACGATGTCCCCCACCTGACTTTTTTGGCGTGCGGTCTGACTTAGCTTCAGGCTGTGGCTAAAGATTTTCTGATTTAAGATGTTCGTCGTGATCTGATAAGCCTGAAGCAGGTTGTAAAAGTAATGCTGCAAACACAAGCCGGACAAAAAGCCGCACAGCCCCAAAAGCAGACCATAAAGCAATGCTTCCGGAAGCGATTGTTCCGTAACACCTTGAGAAATCAAACCGACAAAACGATTTACAAAAACGGGTGATAACAAAGCCAGCACGGAGCTGGCGAAGTACCAGGAGTAACCGACCCGTAATAATTTCTTCAGTGTGCGAATTATCGAAAACAGAAAGGCTTTCGGCGTCGTCCACTGAAGGGGTTCTAAAGAAACTGGTAAAGTTTCAGGATGAAGATGTGCCGGCAAAGGCAGTAAGTCGCCTTCATCTATATTTTTGGTTTTCGCAAGCTTCACCAATGGGCTGACTTGGGAAAAGAGCATACGTCTAAAGAAGTTCATGCGAGTCCATAACTGCTCATCAATGAGCAAAACTAAATATTAAATTTCAGAGAATCAGATCTTTACGTTTGGGTCGACGTCGGGATCTATTTTTGAACAAGGGAAAGACACATCATTGAAATGATTTTAGATAGAATCATAGTGCCCTCCCCTTGCATTAGTGTGAGATAAAACTAGGTTAAACAAAGGCCACGGTTTTGTCCAGCCCCTAAAAAATAATTTTTTATTGAGTCGGGCCATGCACTGGAATGGTAAAAACAAAGCGAGATCCCTTTCCCAAAGCGCTTTCTACAGCGATCGAGCCGCCCATTTTTTCCACCAGTTCCCTGCTAATACTCAATCCCAGCCCTGTGCCCCCGAAGCGGCGGGTTATCGAAGAGTCCCCTTGATAAAACCGGGTAAAAAGGACGGCCATTTTATCCTGCGAAATTCCAATACCAGTATCTTCCACCGTGAACTGAACTTCGTCGGGTTTTCCCGGACAAAGCGCTACTTTCAATAAAACACTTCCTTCATCCGTGAACTTAAGACCGTTACCGACAAGATTGATCAGAACCTGCTGCAAGCGCTTGGCATCGCCGACAATCGTTTCCGGAACATCGTGATCGATTTCCACGCGCAGCTCTAACTTCTTTTCCTGGGCTTTTATCAATAACAACTCAGCACTTTTTTGCACCGATTCCCGTAGCTTGAAAGGCGTTTTTTCCAAGACCATCTTCCCGGATTCAATTTTTGAAAAATCCAGAATGTCATTTATGATACTTAAAAGGCTTTCCGAAGCGCGACTTAATATCCTGACGTAATTTCTTTGCTCATCATCCAAAGGACTTTCCAAAAGAACTTCCGCCATTCCCATAATGGAATTCATCGGCGTGCGAATTTCATGACTCATATTTGCCAAAAATTCTGATTTTGCTTTGGTCCCTAACTCGGCCTGTTCTTTGGCGCGAATCAATTCCTGTTGATAATGATGAATCTCGGTAATGTCTGTAGAGACACCAGCCATAGCGATAATCTTCCCATGGTCGTCAAGAATAGGAAACTTTTCAGAAATATATTGTTTTTCACTTCCGTCGGGTAAGAGAATCGAGTCCTCGGCTTTTTCCGCTCTTTTCGTGCGAATGATTTGGCGGTCATTCATGACGTGCCGAAGGGCATCCCGTTCCGCGAAGAGTTCAAAGTCCGACTTTCCAAGAAGTTCGTCTTTGCTTTTACCCATAAGTACTTCGAATTGCCGACTGGCCAGGATGTAACGGCCCTCTAAATCCTTCACATAAATTATTGAGGGCGACGATTCTAAAAGACCGTTCAGAAGGCCTTGCTGATAACGCAGAATATTTTCCGTTTCCTTCACCTTGGAAATATCCTGAACGATGCCGAACGCCGTAATCATGACGTTATTTTCTTTAAGGGCCGCGCCCATAATTCGCGCGGGAAAATGGCGCCCCCGCCGCGTCGTCAAAGTCGTTTCGATATCGTATTCTTCCCCCTTCTCGACAAGATTCTTATATTTTTCTTCGATGAAGGCCCGGTCCGCCGCAGGCAACAAAGCCAAAGCCTCTTCAATGACTGAAATTTCATGGGGCTGGATTTCAAAAAGATCACAAAGCTCTTGGGAAAAATGGACCTTCTTTTCGACAAGGTCGACGCTCCAACTCCCGAGCCTCGCGACTTTGTTCGCCCGCTTATAAATCTCGTCGTACACTTTTTGCTGAGTGATATCTTTGGCGACGGCATAAATACGACGCTTCGTGAGATCAATTTGATAATTCCAGCAGAGGTATTTGTAAGAGCCATTTTTGCAACGATAGCGATTGCGTACGTCCTGGACCACTTGCCCGTCGTAGGGAACGCCGATCTTATCCAAGGTATTTGCCAGATCATCGGGATGGATCAGGTTTTTGAAGGATAGCTGGACGAGCTCTTCAGCACTCCAACCCAGTTCTTTAGTCCAAACAGAGTTCAGTTTTAAAGGAACCCAGTCCATTCCAATGACCGCCACCATATCACTGGAAATTTTAAAAAATGCCGAGTCCTCAAATTCCATCAAGAAATTTTAAAGAGGACTCAATAAAAATGCATCCGTTTTTACAAAAACCAAAGACAAAAGATTGCGACGAGGGTGGGAGGCAAAGCTGCAATCAAAAGATTTAAGGGTTTGATTCCTCCCGGAAACTTATGACTGAGAATCGAATACCCAGCGGCATTGGGTGCGTTGGCAATAATCGTTAAGCCCCCGCCCGCAATGGCGCCTGCTACTAAGGCATATTTACTGGAATCACTAAGTCCTTCAACTTGCGATCCCAAATATGTCAAAGCAGCGTTGTCCGTAATTGCGGTCAAACCGACAGCGCCTTTGAACAACAGCAAATCACTCATGCCTCCTAGCATTGGCGCCAGCCACCATTTCTGAAAGGCACCAAACTGAATAATGCCGCCAAGGAACAAAGAGACCAGCAAACTTTCTTTCAGTCTGAGGGCATCGTGATAGCGTTGAGTCACGCTAGCGACCCCTAAAAATAAAAGGAAAATTCCTAAGAAAGCGTTCTGGTAATGACCCGTCATCACAATCCCGGCCAAGAAAAGCAAATGGACCAGAGTCACACTGACTGGAATCGGAGCCTGAGCTCCGGCAAGGCGAGTTTCCACTTCACGCAACGTAATACAGTTTTGCGCAAATTCTTTGCGGAAAACTGCGATCAGAAGCAAGGCATTGATCGTAACAGCGATGGCACTTTTCCAACCAAAATGAGTCAGGACGAAAGAAAAATCCCAGTTCCATTTGCTGGCCACCATAAGGATGGGAGGTGCCGCAAACGGAGTCAGAGCTCCGCCAATAGAGACGTTTACAAATAACACCGCGATCAAAGCATAAATAAGTTTATTCGTTTCCTTTTGCAGCATTGAATTTAACATAAATGCTGTCACGGTCATCGCAGCCGGCTCGGTAATAAAACTGCCACTCAAGGAGCCGAAAACCAATACAACAAAAAGGTCCGTATGAATGGCCGGCGTTTTAAAAATTTTTTGCAATACGCCACTTAAAGACAAAATGCCGTGGCGGGCGGCCGCCAAGATCGGTCGCGTGGAACAAACAACCATGATCGCAAAAATGAAAAAGGGTTCTACGAAATTAAGAGAGGTCTGATAGGTAATCGCCGGTCCCCATCCTTCCAAAGCAATGTAGACCACCATAAAAAGACTGGCCCAAATTGCGAAGACGGCTTCGATCTCGCCCAGAAGATGCAAGACGCTGTTTGCCAGCGAATGTTTAGGGAAATGATGAGACCAATGTAAAATACGTCCCACCATAAAAGTATGAATAACAGCTAAGCCAAAGAAGATCGTTCCTAAAAGTTCAATAGTTGTGTACTGCATGGATCACATGCTAGCGAAAATCTGGCAGAGCTCCAACCAGAACCGGATTGAAGACAGTCGATTTTGCATTGAGCCACTTATTTTTTGACGCAGGCACCATTTCTACAGACATGATCGCCCGCGCAAGTGACTGCTTTTTCAAGCACTTGATCTTTTTCGCACGAAAACTCCAAAAGTTTCTGGGCATCCAAACAACGATCATGCTCTTTGATCATCTGCGTGTAGCACGAGTCTCCCAGACAATTTTCATCTCCTAAGGAGTAGATCACTTTGCCAGCGACCGAAGGGTTGACGCCTTGATCAGAATCCTTACACACACCGGCGCTGACGACACCTGCCCAGCAAACAATAGAAATAAAAATTAAGGACTTCATTACTGCACCTCGCAGCGATACGTCTTGGTCAATGATGCTTGAGTGGTCCAATCACGCTCCTTTTTAGGCGGCCCACAAAGAACGATCAATTCTAAATCCACCTTGGCAGCCTGGTTTTTCAAGCGGATCGTGGAAGAGTACGAACATGGAGACTGACAGTATTTCGACTCCATAAATTCCCCCAGACTGTTATCGCTCATCAAAGTCTCTTGCGCAAAAGTCGTCGCATCGGCAGCATTGGCGAAAGTCTTTTTTATCGCCGAACCGCTTTGTGACACGCCAAATTTTTTCCCCTCGGCCGGAGCCAACTGAATGGAGGTGTATTCTTGCGGGCAGGCCGCATCGGGCACCACGGCACTCGGCCGCGTGGTCACTTCAACAACCGGCGCACTGATACGCGAACAACCTCCCGGGCAGCCCCCGGATTGCTGCATAAAATCTTTCTGTAGATTTTCGAGCTGCGAAAACAAGCCTTTCATTTTTGCACTGGCTGAAAAAACGCCGTAATTGATCGCCGGTAAAGTTTGTTTTTCCGCCTTCACTTTCACATCACAAGCCGCTTTATTCGATTTATTTAAAGCATCACAAAGCTCTTGCAAGTCTTGTGTGGCCGATGTTTTTTTAGAACACGTCTGCTGGGCCTGAGCGCCCGTTCCCAAGGCAAAAATCAAAGTTATGAGAATGTGTTTCATGCCCACTGTATCGGCAGAAAGCGAAGATTTTTTTAGGATTTTTCCAGAAATGAGAAGGACCGTGCCCTATTGTTTCCACATTGTCAGAATGAGGGTCCTAGGTCCAGGACTCCATTATTGGCAAAGATTGATATTATTCGCGATATAACGGCGTTGCGCTGCCAAGTCGGACTGAGAAAAGCTGAGCTCGGCCGCAGTACAGTGATTGGCTTGCGCCAGTTCTTCCACCGCCTTTTTTTCAGACACAGACAATGCTAAAGACCATATCAGCTTTACTTTCAACCACTGCGCCAGATACTGACATTGGTACGCGCGGTTCGGCGGCATATATCCTTCGGGAGTCTTATCACTTTTCGACGAATTTTCCGGGCCATAGACAGAGAGCAGATGATACTCATTCCCCATGTAGTTCGCATATAGACAACGACGCTGCCAATTCCATTTATAAGCCCCACTGATATAAGCATTTTTCAGTGGCACAAAATGATCGATCTGAATCTCTGAAGCGCGCTGATAATCTCGATTGCTATAAGGATCCGCCCAGTGACCTGCAGTCACCGTGCACCCGTTGGCAGAAAAGGACACCTGAACAGAAGAATCGCGAATTAAAACTTTAGCCCGCGTATTGTGACAAGTTCCATCACTATGATCACGCAACCAACTGCCAAAATGTTTAGCACGATTGTAACGCTCACTATAATCTGCATATTTTTCCGAAGAATAAGAAAAATTCAAAAGAGACAAGACCCGGTCCGCCAGTTCATTCCAATCATGTGTTTCGCTTATTAACTCGGCAGAGACATCCAAAGGGTTTAAAGAGGTTTTTTGAGAGGGGGATTGGGGAGATTCTTCAACCATATAGTACTGAGCGCGGGCTTTCCCCCCTGCCAGCAACAACATTATCAGAAACAATGTCTTCATGGAGTCTCCAATCCGTAGAGATTCACCGTTCCTTCAATTAGAAAAGTCCTTGTCACGCTTGGCAACGAGTAATTTGTTAGACTTCCGTCAAGGTGACGTTTACAAAAGACATTATGTTACGTGCTGGTCGATTTCGTCATCGCCTCCTTGACGATTCCTTCTTAAAAACTCAAGGCCCTTGGGCCTATGCGTGCTTACAACCCTTCCTGAATTTGTGGCGACAGCGCCATCTCAGCGATGTGGAAATCGTGGCGGCTTACATATTTATTTTTTCTTTTCTTAGACGACCCAAAGATTTTTTGGGCGGGGTTCATCACGCTTTTGCGGTGCCTGATTCCTCGTCCCCTAGCTTACGCAGTGACGAGTTCGTCGACGTGTTGCGAACAGTTTTGCCGGCGCCTCTTCAGAATGCAAAATCCTTGCAGAGGTTTGCCGCTGCGACGCCATTTGTGGACCACTTCTGTTCATTGAGTTGGCGCTCTATTCCGCTGGCGGTCCCCAGGTCCTTGGTGGCCTGGCGCGAAGGCCTTTATCCACTCGATCTTCTCACGGATGTGCCGACCCCCGAAGAGGTGCTGGACATGCAGGCGCGCGGTCGCCGCTGCCTCAGCATGCTGATAGAAAAAGAGCAGATTTTGAATTTCGTCGAAGAGGGCCGGGATGTTTTAGGCTTTATCGTGCATGATTTAATTCACGCGGATCATTTTTTTGCCGACAGCGAAAAGGCCCAGGCCCAGATTCTGTTTTGCCAACGTCTGCGAATTCTTGCCCAAATGCCCACTATCCAACAAATGTTATATAATGATACACTCTTCCGAGGAGAATTCCATTATCTTATGTCGGATATGAACTCCGTGCCCCTGCATCTTTTAAAAACATTGAAGGCCATACTTTTAGGCTTTTATAAGCGCAAGGAAGGACTTTCTATGGCCGAGTCCCTTCCGGCACAGATCGAACAAGAATTTTCTCACTTTTTTACGCAAGCCCTGCGACCTTGGAATTTTACGCCGGAGCAGCTGAGTGCGGCCCAGAGGCTGAATACGCCTCATTATCAGGGTCGCGACGACGGAGACTTGTTGACCCGAGCCCTCTCAATAAACTTTCATGACGAACCTCTAAATATTTGTTAGGATGGTTAACAAGATGTCGATGAAAAAAGATTGCTCTCCCCAACCCACCACTGAAACCTGCAAATCTTGCGATATGAAAGCAGATTCTCTGATGTGTGCCACACCGGACACGCATGCCATGGTGGAAAAAGCCCGTGTGACCTGCCGTTTTAAAGCAGGTCAGGTGATCTTTTATTCCGGCAACGACTCTTTAGGCATCTTTACGATCCAAACAGGATTAGTGAAATTGGAAGTCACCTCTGCCACTGGCGCGGCCCATACGCTTCGTCTTGTCGGTCCCGGCGGCACGCTAGGCTATCGCTCTCTTTTTGCTGGCGAACCTTATCACGCTTCGGCGGTCGCCGTTGAAGACTGCGAACTGTGCTTTATTCCCAAAGCCGATGTGATGAATATCTTCAAAACTCATCCCGACCTTGCCATGAAACTTCTTTCGCATATTTCGAAAGATCTGCGTATGGCCGAAGAAAAGTGGATGGGACAAATGGACAAAGATGCATCCGAGCGCATTGCTGAAGCTCTGCTGTTTTTACAAGAACATTTTTCGCATCAGAATTGGACCCGCAGAGAAATCGCTCAGTGGGCTGGCACCACACCTGAGACTGTGATTCGTACCCTTGCCAACTTCGAAAAAGAGGGCATCATCGACCAGTCGAATGGTCGCGGCATCCGCATTCTTTCGCGTGAAAAACTTCGCGATAAAGCAGAGCTGAACTAACTCAGCCCTCACTCCTTAAACCTTATATAGCCAATTGAAAGAATCCGGAGCCGTTCCGTTTTGAATGCCCGTGAGTTCTTCGTAAAGACTGGCAGCCACCGGACCCATTTCCCCATTATTCACGGTGATCTTCCAGTCTTTGGCCGCAAGTTCACCGACAGGACTGATAACCGCGGCGGTCCCCGTCCCAAAAATCTCTTTCAGCGTTCCGTTGGCCGCGCCATCGCGCACTTCCTGCAACGTCACCCGGCGCTCTACGACGGGCTTGTTCTTAGCTCGCAAAAGTGTGAGGACTGAGTTTCTGGTTCCGCCGCCAAGAATCGTGCCTTCCAGCGAAGGCGTGACGATTTCATTCTCGAAGACGAAGAAGACATTCATCGTCCCCACTTCTTCGATGTAGCGATGAGTGACGTCCAACCACAGGACTTGTGCGTAAGAATTTTTCTTTGCCTGCAGGGCGGCTTTCAAACTTCCGGCATAATTCGCAGCCGCTTTGGTGGCTCCCAATCCGCCGGGAGCAGCCCGCAGGTATTCTTGTTCTACCCAAATTTTGACAGGCTTGGTTCCTTCGCCGTAGTACGAAGCTACCGGGGATAGAATCGTGAAGAACAAATACTCTTCCGCAGGGCGCACACCCAAAAAGGATTCGCTCCCGATCAGCGTCGGTCGAATGTAAAGAGAGCACCCCTTTTGCGAAGGTATCCAGTCTTGATCCACCTTGATGAGTTCGCGAATACCCTCAAGAAAAACTTCCTTTGGCGGCGCCACCATACAAAGACGTTCCGCTCCTTCAGCCATGCGCGCCCAGTTGAATTCAGGTCGGAATAAAACACAGCTTCCATCTTGATGAAGGAAAGCCTTCATTCCTTCAAACAAGGCCTGTCCATAATGCAGAACACTGGCGCCTGGATCTAGGGCAAGAGGTTCATAGGGAGTGATGCGCAGATCATGCCAGCCTTTTTGCGTGGAGTAAGACGCTAAAAACATGTGATCTGTAAAATAACGACCAAAGCCCAACGACTCGACGGAAGGACGTGGCTTGGGATTTTTCGTCTTAGTTATGGAAATGGTATTCGTCATCTGCTCAATAAATCATGAGCAGGCAGGAGGCGCAACCAATTGATGCACTTTTGTCCACCCGCCGTTCAAATTGAAACAATTGTCACGATTTGTTCACAATTGATTCCCTCATTTTTTAACTGTTATGATCCTCATCATATTTTCATTTTGTCATTTTCCGCAAAGTGAAGGCAAAAGGAGATGACGAAAATGTCTCTAGCCACCCTGAGCCCCTGTCAATATTGTGCGACCCCCACGAATGCGGGGCCGTATTGCTGTCGTGCTTGCGAAGTCTTAGCTACTCAGGTGGGTGCCTTTCCGGTGGTAACAAAAGCGGCGAATCCGTACGCCTATCTTGATCAAAAGGATTTTAAAGACATCTATCGCCACAACGACCAAAGTGAATTTGACTATTTGTTTTATGCCGAAGGCTTGCACTGCTCTTCCTGTGTGCATCTCTTAGAAAATCTGCCTGAATTTTATCCGGGGGTGGAAACCGCCCGCGTGAACTTTGCCCAATCCACAGTGGCCGTTAAAGTAAAACCCGAGGCCTCTTTGGCTCAGATTGCTTACGTCATTAAAGAGCTGGGGTATTCGCCCTCCCTACTTTCAGCACAGGATCATGTCACTGAAAGATTTAAAGCGGAAAATCGCGCCTTCTTAAAAAGAATCGCGGTCGCAGGTTTTTGCGCCGGAAACACCATGCTTTTTGTCATCCCGGTCTATGCCGGCTTAGCGGGTGGCTGGGCGGATGTTTTTAACTGGTTGAGCTTCTTCCTTTTCCTTCCGATCCTATTTTATAGCGCGGTGCCGTTTTATCGAGGGGCATGGAACACCTTGAAATATAAAGTGGTGAATGTCGACTTACCCATCGTCATCGCGATGCTGTCCGGTTTCATTCTTTCCACTTACAGTCTGATTCGCGGCGAAGGTCATATCTATTATGACAGCACCGCGAGTTTTCTGTTCTTTATTCTTTCGGCTCGTTATCTTTTGAAACGTGTTCAACAAACGCATCTTTCTTCTTCGCATCTGAAAACTTTTTTCAAAAATGAACGCTATATCTGTCTTGAAAATGGCGAAGAACGCAGCGTCCCCTGGGAGCATATTGAAAAGGATCAGATCCTGCTGATTCAAAGAGACCAAAACATCCCCGCCGACTGCGAGCTTCTTTCCCCGCAAGCCACTGTCGACATGTCGCTACTTAATGGCGAATCCTTACCGAAGGTCTTTTCGCAGCACATGACTCTACTGGCGGGCACCCGTCCCTTGGAACACGAGATCCAGGTTAAGGTGAAGGATTCTTTTGCAGAGAGCAAATTAGGCAAGCTCTTTGCCCAATTAGAACATGGCGCCGCTGCGAAAAGCCCCTTCGTCGCTCTTACAGATCGCTTGGCGCAAAAGTTAATTATCACTGTCTTTGCCATCGCGATTCTTTTCTTTGCTCTTTACTACACCATCAATCCGACAGAGGGCTTCAACCGCGCTTTGGCTTTGATCGTTCTGGCCTGCCCCTGCGCTTTGGCTTTTGGTTCGCCACTGGCTTTCGGTCTGGCTTTAAGAAAGGGGCAGCGTCAGGGCTTGTTGATCAAGGATGCCAATATTCTTGAAAAAATTCTGACTGTGCAAAACATCTTCTTCGATAAAACAGGAACATTGACGGAAGGCCAGTTGCGTCTTTCTTATAGTGAGCCCAGTTCTATCGATGAAGATCTAAAAAGAGTCATCCTCAGCCTAGAATCCGCGTCATATCATCCCGTGGCCTTTGCGTTGCGGGAAGCCTGGTCAGACACCAAGGTTTTATGCACTGGCGTTCAAGCCGAAGAAATGTTGGGACGTGGTGTCCGCGGCTATGTCAATGGCGACTACTATGAAGTCCGCCATTTAGCGGAAAGCACTCACGAATCTGAAATCGGGATTGAGGTCATTAAGAACAGCCAAAGTCTAGCCCGTCTTTACTTCAGCGATTCCTTGCGCAGTGATGCTCAGGCTTCGATCTCGGCTTTACAGCGCGAAGGTAAAGAATGCTTCCTAGTTTCCGGAGACCGCAAAAACCGCACTCTAAAAGTGGCCGAGATCTGCGGAATTCGCAAAGAACATGCTTACGGCGAGCTTTTTCCAGAGGACAAAAAACAGATCCTGGATAAGTACTCCAACACCTGCATGATTGGTGATGGCGCCAATGACTCTTTATGTTTGAAAAGTGCCGATGTGGGTATCGCCGTTAAAGGCAGCGTGGACCTAAGTCTGCACAGCGCCGACATCTATCTGACTCGCGGTGGGCTGACTCCGGTTTTGGATCTTTTCAATCTGGCACAACAAACCCGTCGCGTCCTGGTACGCAATCTCAGCATTTCCATTGTTTATAATATTGCTGGCGGTGTTTTGGCTCTTTGTGGTTTCATTAATCCGATGATGGCGGCGATCTTGATGCCGGTCAGTTCCGCAGCCCTCATTCTTTCATCACTATGGGGGTTCCGATGAATATTATAACGATCATGATTCCCATGGCCCTTTTATTGGGGATAGGTTTCGTCGTCGCTTTTATCTGGGCTACGTCCCAAGGACAGTTTGACGATTTAGAGACTCCGGCACACAGAATTTTGAAAGATGACAACGAAAGGAAACAGTTGTGAAAACTAACAGTAGTATTGTCGAGAAAATTTACTACGATGATGACATAGTGAAGAAGTTCGTCTTGGCCACCATGGTTTGGGCCGGTGCCGCGTTCTTATTCGGTCTCATCGCAGCTTTGCAGTTGGCATATTGGCCACTTAACGCCAATTTAGAGTGGATCACGTTTGGTCGACTTCGTCCGCTGCACACGAACGCCGCGATTTTCGCTTTTGCCGGAAACGCGATCTTTGCCGGGATCTATCATTCCTCGCAAAGACTTTTAAAAACCCGCATGCTTTCAGACGTGCTTTCGAAAATGCACTTCTGGGGCTGGCAGTTGATCATTCTTTCAGCTGCGATCACTTTGCCCTTGGGCTACACACAGTCCAAAGAGTACGCCGAACTTGAGTGGCCGATTGATATCGCCATCGCGGTCGTATGGGTGATCTTCGCGATCAACTTCTTCGGAACAATTCGTAAACGTCGTGAAAAACACATGTACGTTGCGATCTGGTTCTACATTGCGACAATCATTACCGTGGCGGTTCTGCACATCGTGAACTCGATTGAGATTCCGGTCGGAATGCTTCAGTCCTATCCCGTCTACGCAGGTATTCAGGATGCGCTGGTTCAATGGTGGTATGGTCACAACGCCGTGGCTTTCTTCTTAACAACTCCCTTCTTAGGTTTGATGTATTACTATGTACCTAAAGCAGCCAATCGTCCGGTGTATTCATACCGTCTATCGATTGTCCACTTCTGGGCATTGGTCTTCATCTATATCTGGGCGGGTCCGCATCACTTGCTTTACACTTCTTTGCCAGAATGGGCACAGACACTGGGAATGATTTTCTCTGTGATGCTTTGGGCACCATCTTGGGGTGGTATGATCAACGGTCTTTTGACGTTGAAAGGATCATGGCATCTTTTGCGTACTGAACCTTTGATCAAATTCTTCGTGGCCGCTTTGACGTTCTACGGAATGTCGACTTTCGAAGGTCCACTTCTTTCCATCAAATCCGTTTCTGCTTTGGGACACTACACCGACTGGATTGTTGGTCACGTGCACTCCGGCGCTTTGGGATGGAATGGTTTCTTGGCTTTCGGGATGATTTATTATCTGGTTCCACGCCTTTGGAAGACAGAGCTTTACTCTAAGAAACTATTAGAGAATCACTTCTGGATCGGTTTGACTGGTGTGCTTCTTTATTACATCTCCATGGTCACTGCGGGTATCACGCAAGGTTTGATGTGGAGAGCGGTCACTCCAGAAGGTCAGTTGGTCTACCCTGACTTTATCGAGACTGTGGTTCGTATCGTTCCACTTTATTGGGTCCGCGCTTTAGGCGGTCTATTGTTCATCATCGGTTACTTCATGATGGCGTACAATATCTATAAAACCATTCAAAAAGCTCCAAAAGCTGTTGCACCAACTTCTGTCGAAGTACAAAGAACAGGTTACGACGAGAAAAATGAAGGTTCTCATAGAAAACTGGAAGGCATGGGCCTGACATTCTCTGTGTTGGCTTTCTTGGCCATCGCCGTTGGATCTGTGATCGAGATCTATCCGACTCTTTCATTGCATCGCTATGTGAATCCGGCGAATATCGTTAACCCTTACACTCCGCTAGAAATTGCGGGTCGCGATATCTACATCCGTGAAGGTTGTTATGTCTGCCACTCTCAACAGATCCGTCCTATCGCTGCGGAAGTTCTGCGCTATGGAAATGCGTCGACAGTAGAAGAATCTATGTACGATCGCCCATTCCAATGGGGTTCGAAACGTACCGGTCCAGACTTGTCTCGCGTCGGCAAAAAGTATCCGAATCTATGGCACTACAGCCATATGATTGATCCTCGTGCCGTGACGCCAAAAAGTATCATGCCGAACTATCCTTGGTTGGTTGAAAAGGACACGGACTTCCTTGTTCTTCGCAAAAAACTTTCTGTGATGAACAAACTAGGTGTTCCTTACGAAGCTGATGTGGTTGCTAACGCCGACATCCATGCGCAAAAACAAGCGCAGGAAATCGCTGCAGATCTAGCCGCTAACGGTGCGCCTAAAGGTCTTGAAAAGAAAGAAATCGTCGCATTGATCGCTTATCTTCAGTCCCTTGGACAGAAAGGCAAAGGCCAATGAAACAAGAAGGATTAAGATTTTTCACCGACACACACCTCACCGCCCTTGGCCTCTTGATTTTCTTCTTGTTTTTCGTTGGGGTCATCGTGTGGGTCTATCGCAAGAACAGCAATAAACTTTATCACCGCATGGAACAAATGCCATTAACTGACGGAGATTCCTTATGAGCGACCAAGAACAAAAGTTTCACGAATATGATGGCATCATCGAACACGACAATCCCCTACCAACGTGGTGGTTGTGGACGTTCTTTCTAACCATTATTTTCGCGTTCATCTATTATGTTCACTATGAACTTGCCGGCGGTCAGACCCTGCAAGACGAATTGAAAGTGGCGATGGCGGAAATTCAAAAAACGCAATCCCAAGCCCAGACTTCGGCTCCTCTGGAAACAGAAGAGTCCTTGGCGCAAGAGTTTAAAAAGGACGGCCTGCTTGAAGTAGGGGCTGCTCAATTCGCGGCAAAATGCGCCGCCTGCCATGGTCAACAACTTGAGGGTATGATTGGCCCTAACCTTGTGGACAAGTTCTGGATTCATGGAAAAGGCACGCGCATGGACATCGTGAAGGTGATCCGTGATGGCGTTGCTGACAAAGGTATGCCACCATGGGGCCCTGTCCTTAAAAAAGAAGAACTCTATGCTGTCAGCGCCTACATTCTTTCCAAAAAAGGCTCAGCCGTAAAAGGAAAAGAACCTCAAGGCGAAGCGGTAGAGGATTATCTAAAATAGGTTGTATATATGAACAGACTGGATCCAGGAAAACTGACAAGTGTTGATGAAAATGGCGATCGCCTTTACTTAATTCCCGCTGAAGTTCGCGGATTTTTTCGAAGGCATCGCACCTGGAGCCAGTGTGTTTTGTTAGTGATTTTTCTGCTTTTGCCTTGGACGACCATCAACGGTCACCAGACAATTCTGATCGATATCCCGAAAAGAGAATTTGCACTTTTCGGGATTCTTTTCCGCTCACACGACGCTCCCCTTTTATTCTTTGTCTTAGGCACGCTGACTTTAGGATTAGCCTTCGTGACCTCCATTTGGGGACGGGTCTGGTGTGGCTGGGCTTGCCCGCAAACCGTCTTTATTGACGGCGTCTTCCGTCGCATTGAACAGTGGGTGGAAGGTTCCTACATCGAAAGACGACGTCTGCGCGATGCCCCCATGTCCTTTGCGAAGTTTCGCAAGGTTTCGTTAAAGTGGTTCTTGTTCTTTGTCGCCTCCTCTTTAATCGGTCACAGCTTTATGGCCTACTTCGTGGGCTCGCGTGACTTGATGGAGATGGTGCAAAACAGTCCTTTCCAAAATCCAACGTACTTTCTGTTGGTCGCCTTCTTCACGGCACTGGTGCTTTTTGATTTCGCCTGGTTCCGTGAACAGTTCTGCGTCATCATGTGTCCTTATGGACGTATTCAATCCGTTCTTTTAGACAGTAAATCCATGGCCGTCGTCTATGACGAAAAACGCGGTGAGCCCCGTAAAGGCACGCCGACCAAAGACAAAGTCGGCGACTGTGTGGCCTGCAATCGTTGTGTGCAAGTTTGCCCGACGGGAATTGATATTCGTAACGGCTTACAAATGGAGTGTATCGCCTGCACCGCCTGTATCGATGCTTGCGATGAAATCATGGAAAAAGTGAAAAAGCCCAAAGGCCTTATTCGCTATGACACCCTGGATGGCAGCCCCATCCAACTGAAAAAACCACGCTCTTTGATTTACATGACAGCAATCGCTGTCTTAGTGGCGGGCCTTTCATGGGCGATCGGCACCCGAGATTCTGCGCACTTCACCGTTCTGCGAGGCGCGGGACTACCTTACTCATTTGTGAAAAATAATGAGCAGGAAATGATCCTGAACCAATTCCGCATTCATATTCAAAATCAAAGCGGCAAAGAGGCTCTTTATAAACTGAGTCTGGAAGAGGAGCTTTTGAAAAAAGGCGTCGAGTTCAGTGTCGCCGAAAACCCTTTGGCTCTGAAGCCAGGCGACAGTCGTGAATGGTACTTCTTTGTGCGAATTCCTCCGGCTCTTTTCAAAGACAGTGGTAAGATTAAAACCACAATTGAAATCCAAGATGTCGGTCCTGAAAAATCTCTGAATAGCAGTCGGGAGCTGATCTTAGTAGGACCTAAGTAATGACCACCAGCACACTTCTTCTAGCACTGGGAATTCTTTCCGCCAGCTTCTTCGGAAGCTGGCATTGTGCTGCGATGTGTGGCCCGATCGCCAGCTTGATGAGCGCACGACGATCTTTGTTAGCTTACAACTTGGGAAGAGGCTTGGCTTACACCCTTTTGGGGGCCTTGGCGGGATATCTAGGACAGCTGTTTCTGCAGAATGACTGGTCCTTGTTTCGGGCGATAGGCACATCTCTGCTAGCGGCGGTTTTAATACTGTACGGACTTTCGATGATCTTGCCGGCCAGTTTAAAATTCCCCGCCTCTCACTTCGTTCTGCCTCTTATCAAAAAAATTCAAGGACGCTTTCTAAGTCGCTCGGGTTTTGTCGTCGGCATTCTGACGGCCTTTCTTCCCTGCGGCTGGCTTTACACCTATGTACTGGCCGCCGTCGCCACCAAAAGTCCGTGGGCGGGCGCTTTGACGATGGGACTTTTTTGGCTGGGAGGCCTTCCCACCTTGAGTGCCGTTCCGTCAATGGTGCGCACCACGATTGATCACGCGGGACTTCGTCATCAGAAAATTGCGGGGGGAATCTTGGTCGCGTCTGGACTTTACTCCCTTGCCAGTTTCATGTTTTTCCATTGAATCCGGCAACGCTTTGTTTACACTTAAAGTCCTATGCTAAACAAAATGCTTATTTCAACAATGACAGCCCTTTTAATAACCACCTCTGCTTTCGCGCAAGAGACAAAGCCAGAGACAACCACACCCACTTCGAGTGAGCCTGAAGCCGCCGCTCCGGAAATGACGCCAGAGGCACCTCCTTCTGATCACAGCCAGTGGCCACGCAACCTTTGGGGTGTTTATGGTGGATTGGGTCTGCCCCATGTTTTGAACTTCGGCGTCGAGTTTTTAGATCAATCAAAAACCTGGGCGGTCGCTTTGGATGTGGGTGGTTTTTCTTACAAGCCGAAAGATGAAGAAAACGACAAAGAAGAGATCAGTTTAGGCAGTTTTGCCCTAGAAGGTCGCTATCACCCGTTCACAAGCTCCTTTTATATTGCCGGCGCTGTGGGAACACAAGGTGTAGAAGCCAAAAAGACCGCGTCTTACAGCGGACAATCTGTCACACCCAAAGTAAAAATTGGCAACACTTTCGTTACGCCGAAGGTGGGTTGGTTCTGGCAATTCAATTCGGGGCTTAATTTCGGCGTCGAATTGGGCGCTCAGATTCCTATTTCCAAAAAAGTGGATGTCGAAGACGGTACGACGGATCCTGTAGTCATCAATGATCCTGAATATATCAAGAACAAGCAGGATGTCGTGGATATCGCAGAGAAGCTTGGCGAACAAGTTCTTCCCCATGCCCTTGTCCGCGTCGGTTACGCGTTCTAAATATACTTAAAATAAAAGGCTGGTTTGTTCTATTTTTGATTCACAAGCCAGCCAAATAGAAGGAATCGGGAAATAAAAAAGCCCTCTGTGAAACAAAGGGCTTTCATCAACAGTGAAAGGGACCAGCTTTTTAGCTTTTCGTACAAAGGAAGAGCTCGTGAATACAATCCCCCTGCCCATCCTGATACTGATCCAAAACTCCCGAAATAGCTTCACGCAACCTCTCCTTAAACTCCGGCAACTGGTGGGATTGAATTGAAAAGGCCGTGTAGAACAAAGAGTTTTTTGGATCCTGGGGAATGTCTTCAGCATCCGTCAGCATTTGCGAGCAGAGGGCCTTTAAAAGATCGGCTAAGCTAGTCGGCGTGGACCTTCTTAAGAAGTCCATTTGCATTGACGGAGAGAAATAGCGATCGTCTTGAAACACCACCACTCCCTCCTGCATGAGAACTTGCAAGTATTCCGCCGCATTTCCTGGCGTCAGTTTTGTTCTTGTCGCTATGTCTTGTAGAGTTGCGCCCTGTTCTTCCGTGCCCAAAGCGGCAAAGACGCGAAAGAGGATGGGTGAAGAAATCAAACGCTCGGGGTTTTGAATTCTCTCTAAGATTTCTGTCTGACGCACAATCGAACTCTTGATCGCAGCGATTTTCTTTTCGAGTTCTTCCGGCGTGAACTTCTGGTTTATAAGCTCAGGTTGATCTCGGTACGCTAAAAGAGTGAAAAGATCCTTATAGTGTTTTGGCAATTTTAAGGTGGCTTTCAGTTGGTTCAGGCTTTCTCGAGAAAGTCCTTTCTTGCCCGAAAGATATTCAGAAATAAAACTGCGTGAAGAAAAGCCAGCACGTCTTGAAAAATCCGCAAGGTTGATGCGACCTCTTTTTCTATAGCGAATCTCAAGCGCGATTTTTAAAAATGTCCGGGCTTCTGACGCCCCAAGAAGATCCGTTGGGGTGTGATCGTTATTCGGTAGCATGTAAATCTCCTTCAAATTGTAATGGAAAGTGAACTTCGAGAAGGAGAATTACAAAAAGGCAAAAAGTCTTCTACCGACTATTTATACTGAGAATTCATGTGTGATTTTGGTTATTTAGAGGTTTTTTTCTATCAGGTGTCAGGATTTAATCGTCGCTAGCCGGTAGGTCCACGTCTCCCTCCAGACGTCTTAGGATTGATCTTTATTAAAAGGCCGCGCTTCGCAGGGAGGTGCCGCTCCGCTGGCCATGAGGTCATATTAAGGTCGCTAACGAAAACAGCTTCTTGCAGGGTTCGCAACGAAAGCATTGATGATGGGGAATTGTCAGATTTTCTGACCCGTAGGAAACGATGACGTCCCAGGATTCAGTGCGGAAAAGTTGGTTTGGTGACAATAAGGACAATGAATAGGCATAATGGCAAAGAGTTGAGCAACTCTTTGCCATCAACAGTTTAAGGAACCCGTTTTGGGATTTCCGCTACTTGTCGTTTGGCGGAACTCTCAAACAAATATCCACCAACCTTAACCTCCACTTTTTCCTCTAAAAAAACATAATACGATTTTTTATTCATATCGTACCATGTGCTTTTCGTGAGCATGATTCGCACAGGATACTTGCCGTCAGCGGGCTGCTCATTGAACAGTTCTTTAGGCTCTCGCACTTTTGTGCTTTTCAGATTCCCCTCTTTCTCTCCGGTCCGGCGATGGTCGAAGATCAACTGGGACTGTAATTCTGGAAGAAAAATTTTCGTTACCCAGCGATGGCCATGACTGTCTTCAAAATAATGCTCCGTCTTTTCTGTATCGATCACCAGATGCACTGTACGGTCTGAAACAACCACACTGTCTTCGGCTCGGGCGCCATGAGAGACGAAAAGAAACAGACCTAATAAAGCCATTTTTTTTAACATGATAAGTCCTTTTACTTTTTGATTATTTTCTCAGTTACGAATCTTTTAAAAATCAGCAAGGTAGGCACGGGGCCCACCTTGCGAAGTTCTATTATTCAAATGCCAGCGAAGACATGAACTTCGGAAGAATCCTTCCAAATTCAGGGTCTCGGCGCTCTGTCACTTCGACAAAGACAATTTTAGTTTGCGCGTCTGCGCTCACTACCAGCCCCCGGCGAATGCCACCATTTTCCGATGAAAAAAGAACTTTTTTGCCCTGTTCAAAACCTGGGACATTCGTTTTGCTCATCTTTTTGACTTGTTCCATATTCAGAACCTGGTCGGCATCGACCAAAACATCTGATTTTCCCAGTCGCAATCGATATTTCAATTTCCCCTGAGAAATGACGCTGGCGTAAGGAATCCGTAACAAAGAATTTCCATTTTTGTCCTTTAGAAGAATCGAATTTCTGCTGTCAGTCACGTCAATGGCCCTGACTGATGTGAAGTAATCCGCGAGACGGCAGGCCACTGACAGTCCTTGTACCGTATGTTCAACATTTTCTAGAATCAGCCAATTCGTTTTATAAATGGCTGCGACCTGTCCCTTGATAGTGCCAAGTTTTGTATTAGCGCAGTAGCCCGTCTCTCCCACGGCGACACCTGCGTAGTTTGTCGTCAAAGAGCTATCAATGATAACATCGTCCGCAGAAAACGAATGTACTAACGATTGCGCAGAGGCATCTTCTGCAACGGCTGTTCCCCGGCAGTCTGTCGGATTCGCCAGAGATTGCATTGCGCGGATATTGGTCATATTGAAAAATATCCCGTTAATGACCAGCTTTCCGGTCCCACCGGTTTGCAGCACACCGCAACTCGACACCATCTTGTATGCCTTATCGGCGTCAATAGCGTCACTTTCCCTAGAGATAAATACGCGTCCTTTTTGATCAACGTGAGTGACCTTCGAAATCTCATTTCTATAAAAAATTTCGTCACCCGACTGCACAAGTGGCGTCGTCGCCTGCGCTACTGATCCGAAGCCCACAAATCCTAATAACCCGACAGAACAAATTAAATTCTTCATATACTTCCTTTGATAGATTTTCATGAAACATGATGGAATATGATGTATCACTCGAGTGACCGGCGAAACCAGCGACGAATGAGTCTTAAAATTGTTGTTGAATTCCGCCAAATTAGCGCCTCTTTAAACAACGTTGTCCAATTTCTTAACACATCTTATTGCGTTCAAACATTGCAAACCCTTCACGAAGTCCCCCGCCAATTATCCGCATCCTTGCTATTAAACAGCAGGCACGTCTCAGACATTCGGTTTAGCCTTAAATAAGAACCCCCAGCCTGGCAGCGTCACCCTTGTGTGCCTTCGCCAGCCGTAAAAGGAGATGCATATGAGATCGCGTATTTCTAAATACTTCGCGGCTCTGGTTTTAACTCTGGCAGCTGCGGGCTGCGCAACAACGCCCCCTAATGTCACTTCAATCCCGAGCAGTGCAAACCCCACCACGGAAATTGAAAAAACCGATCAGCTTTTAAAAGAGGCGCAAGATCGACAGGTCGACGCACTTTCACCTGAAAATTATGCGGATGCACAAAAGGCTTTACATAAAGCCAAAGAGAAGAAAGCAAAAAATAAATCCAATGAGGATATTTTAAAGCAAGTTTCCTATTCCCGAGCGTGGCTTGATCAGGCCAATGCTAAAGCAGAACTTGCCCAAACTTCCATGAAGGACATCACCGATGCCCGCGCCGGGGCCCTTCGCGCCGGGGCTCCTCAGATGTTTGAAAAAGACTGGAAAAAGGCCGACAAACAATTAGAAGATATCACCAAATCCATTGAAAAAGGAAATCTGAAACCCGCAGACAAAAAGGGTGAAGAGTTGACGGCCTACTATCGCGATTTGGAAATTCAATCGGTAAAAAAATCACACTTGGAAAAAGCAGAGGACAATATCAAAGCGGCTAAAAAAGACGGCGCCGACAAGCGTGCCCCCAGAACCTACAGCTTAGCTGAAATGAAATTTGAAAATGCCGACAAATTAATTCACTCGGATCCACGCAATAGTGAAGCAATCCGCAGAGCCTCGGAGGATGCCACCCGCGAATCTATTCACCTACTGGAAGTGACCCGCAAAGTGAATGCCGGAAACACCGAGGACCTGGTTCTTTTGTCTGAACGACAACAAAGAACAATTTCGAGTCTTCGTAACGAATACTCTTCGACAGAACAAGAATTGCAACAGTCGCAACATCAACTCAGCCAATCCGAACAAGAGCGGGTCGCTCTTGTTGGACGCCAAGCCGAACTTGAAAAGACTCAGATAGTAACCGAAAAAGCTGACAAACTTCGCAGCCAGTTTAAGCCTAATGAAGCGGAAGTGTACGTGGAAAACGGCAAAGTCATGGTTCGTCTGAAAGGGCTGCAATTTGCATCGAACAAATCGACACTGAATCCTAAAAGCCAGGCGTTATTAAAGAAAGTGGACACCGCGCTTTCGGAGATCGACGCCAACAAAGTGACAATTGAAGGACATACGGATTCAACGGGTTCCTGGGAAAAGAACAAAGAGCTTGCAGAGAAGAGGGCTGCCGCCGTGGAAAAATACCTCGTGGTTAACGGCGCCATAGCCGAAGAAAAAGTTGATGCTGTAGGGGTTGGACCTGAAAAACCAATCAGTGACAACACCACGCCACAGGGCCGAGCGCAAAACCGACGCATTGACCTTGTCATTGAGTAAGGAGGTACATATGGCAACACACCTTCCAGGATGGACCGAACTGAAAAGAGAGCTCATGGAAAAATGGCATGAACTCAAGGAACGAGACCTTGAGAACACTCGTGGAGATGCGCAGTCCATCGTCGATCTACTGGAAAAAAAGGTGGGTCTGGCCATGGATGAAGCGAGTGAAAAATTCGCAGAAATAGCCTCTCACTATCACCTTTACGATGAACCCGAAGAGCGTCCAGCAAATATCGAAAAGGAAAAGAAAGAGAGAGTCCTAGAATTAAAGCCTAAAAAGCCGGCGAATCGGGATCGCAAACCGAAAGACGATTTTTTAGCCTAGTGGCCGGGTCCTGCTCACCTACGCAGGGGGTGTGTCCGCATCCCCTGCACTTTTACGAATCACTGACACAAAGGAACAAGGAATCGTCCGTAAGACCAACGGCATGCCATTGCCCTGCTTTTCAATCAGCTCTAAAAAGTCATAGCCAAGATCGTTTTCACGAACAAAAATCATCAGCCCTCCAATCTTCAACTGATCGAAAAGCTTTTCGGGAAATTCATTTGCTCCCGCCGTAAAGATGATTCGGTCAAAGGGTGCCTCTGAGGTATCGCCCTCAAACCCATCCCCCAACTTAACCAGAGCATTAAAGATCCTATTTTTTTCCAAGTATTTTTGTGCGCGAATGGCAAGCTCGGGAATAACTTCGACTGAAATGACTTTCCCAGACTCGCCAACTAAATAAGCCATCAAGGCTGTGTTCCAGCCGCTTCCTGAGCCTAATTCAAAAACACGGTGCCCGTGGTGAATTTGCAAAAGGTCCAAAATCTTTAAAACAAAGCTTGGCTGTGAAATTGTCGATATATAGGGAGGTTTGTTCCACAAAAGAAGAGGATGATCTGAGTATGCTTCGGCCATCGTGTATTCAGGAACACAAAGATGACGAGGGTACCGATAAAAAGCCTCTACCACCTTTTCCGAGAGGGGAAGAGCTTTATCCAGAACACGCTTTTGATACTGCTCGATTCGTGTAGACATTGATTAAGCTTGCAATGTTTTTGGCGAAGGAACAAGCTTGTATCATGACACTGACTCAACTCGAATACATTCTTGCCGTCGCCGATACTGGAAGCTTTAGCCACGCTGCCCGCCAATGTCACGTGACGCAGCCGACGTTGAGCATGCAGATTCAAAAACTGGAAGACGAACTGGGCGTGGTTCTTTTCGACCGCACCAAACAACCTATTAAAGCCACCTCGATTGGCGAGGAAATTATTCTTCAAGCACGCCTGGTGGTGCGCGATGCCCAACACCTGAAAGAAATCGTTGATGATGCCAAGGGGTCTTTAAAAGGCGAGTTGCGTATTGGCATCATTCCGACTCTCGCTCCCTACCTGCTTCCCTTGTTTCTCAAACAGATGAAAGATCTTTATAAAAATCTGCATCTGACTTTTGAAGAAATCCAGACCGAGAACATGGTCGAGCGAATTCGCAATCACAGTCTGGATTTAGGCATTGTCGTGACTCCGATTGACGATTTGAATATCGCCAACCATGTTTTATTTTACGAACCTTTCAGCGCCTACTTCGCCAAGGGTCACCCTCTGTTGGCCAAAAAGACCATCGACGAAAAAGATCTTTCTATTGATGACGTGCTTTTGCTGAACGAAGGTCATTGTTTCAGAGAACAAAGCCTTGCCCTTTGTCGCAATAAAAAACAGCTCATTTCTGCGGACCGGACTTTCACATTTGAAAGTGGCAGTCTGGAAACCTTAAAAAAGCTTGTCGATCAAGGCGAAAACTTCACCCTGCTTCCTTGGCTTGCGACCTTGGATGTGCAGGATAAAAAGCGTTTAAGAAATTTTTCAGACCCGGTTCCAACCCGGGAAGTCAGTCTCATTCATGGACCCCATTTTCAAAGAAAAGCTTTACTCAAAGCGCTTATTGAAAACATAAAGAAAAACCTGCCCGAAGGATTGAGCTCGGTTCGATCTAAAAACCAATTAAAAGTGGACAATCCGCTAGGCAGTCTCAAATAGCTTTCATCTATGGTGACAGATGACATATAGATTTTTCCTATAGGGCCTATAGAAAAAGAGAACTGTTTAAAATTCTCACCTTTTTCTATCCTATTACTATACAGGAGGAATCCTTTATGAGATCACAATCAGCCCATTCATCAAAAGAACTTACCCGAAAGCTGCAACCGGTGGGCCAGGAAGAGGCAGGTACGGAGAGTGTCGTGGAAACTCTGAAAAAAACTCTTTCTGACGAATACTTTCTTTATCTGAAAACACAAAACTGCCATTGGAATGTCGAAGGGCCCTTATTCTTCTCTTTGCATAAACTTTTTGAAGAGCAATACAATGAACTCGCCGAATTCGTCGATCGCACGGCCGAAGTGGTCAGAGCTCTGAAGGCTCGGGCGCCGGGGTCTTTCAAAGAATTTAAAGAGTTTTCTTCTATTCAAGAAGCCTCAGACAAGATGAACGCCAATCAAATGATAGATGTTCTTAGCCAGGACCACACGAACATGGCGATTGCTCTGAAGTCTCGGCTTGAAGTTGCCGAAGATGCGGAAGAAACAAGTGCGGTGACTTTGTACGAAGATCTTATCGGCTTTCACGAAAAAGCGGCTTGGATGATTCGCAGTCATAGGTCGTAGTTTAAAAATTTGCCAGAGGGGCTTTTATGGGCAGTGCTTTGTTAGGTTTAGCGGCAGGAATTATCACCGGTGGTTCCACCATGCTGGGGGCCCTGCCGATTTTGCAGAAAGAAACTAAATCATGGAATCCTTGGCGCAGCTTGAATCTGGACTTCGCTATCGGCATGATGTTGGCGGCCGCTGCCTTTAATTTGATCGGGCCCGCTTATACTTCCGCATCGGGAGCCTTTGGAGTTTCCTTGGCATTGCTCTTGGGAGTGGTCTCCATCTATGGAATCAGTCATTTCATTCATAGCTTTAGCCCCGCCCAATATTCTCTGCACCGTCGGGCATGGCTCTTTGTCACGGCGATGATGCTGCACAATTTGCCGGAGGGACTGGCCTCTGGAGCCGCACTCAGCGCCGACAGTCTTTCCCATGCTAATGGCTGGACAGTTGTGGGGGCAATCGTGTTTCAAAATTTTCCGGAAGGACTGGCCACGGCAGCGGCCTTTCTTTCTATCGGCCTATCCCGTCGAGCCGCATTTATGGGAGCTGCCATGACTGGCGTGATGGAAATTTTAGGTGGCGCTGCTGGTGGTGTTTTTGCATCCATGACAAATGCCAGCCTGCCCTACATCTTGGCCTTTGCTGGGGGCGCTATGATCAGTGTGACTCTGGAAGAAATTTTCGCCAAGTTGAAGGAAACGAAAATGCGCTACCTAATGCAGAAAGAATTTGTTTTAGGAGCGATGTCGGTTATTTTAATGAACTGGATCGTCACTTAACGCAACCGACCAAGACACAGTGCTGGGGTTCCGCTTAGGCTATAAAGATGGAACTTACAGCACTACAAACTCTCGCCTTTTCAGCATTGGTTGTTTATTTTGGTCGCTTCTTAAAAAAGAAGATCCACTTCATCGAAAAATACAATCTTCCGTCACCCGTCATCGGCGGCTTTGTTGTGGCCCTTGTTCTCGCTATTTTAAAAAGTCATGGTCTTTTTGAAATTCGCTTTACCAAGACATTTGAAGAAACCCTGATGATCGCTTTTTTTGCATCCATCGGTTACTCGGCTTCTTTAAAGCTTCTAAAGGAAGGCGGAAGAACGGTGGTATTTTTTCTGGCTTTAACAGTCGGAGGTCTTATTCTGCAGATTCTTGCCGGAATAGGCGCCGCCAAAGCCATGGGTCTTCATCCACTCATGGGAGTTTTAACGGGCGCAGTTTCACTTACGGGAGGACCTGGAACATCCCTGGCTTTCGGACCTCTTTTTGAAGCCGCAGGAGTACAAGGTGCCTCGGCGATCGGCCTTACCACAGCCATGGGGGGAATTCTTTTAGGAGGTTTGGTCGGCACCCCTTTAGCCACTCATCTAATTAATAAACGGCGTCTTAAAGCGAGCCTGGGAAGTGAAGTAGATGCCTCTAGCGACGCACCGGTGATTCAAGCACGTATCGGAAGCGACCTTCTTTATCACTTTCTTGCCATCGCTTTAATTATGGGATTTGGCACGACATTAAGTTCATGGATCAATAGCCTGGGAATCACTCTACCTATTTACATTGGCTCTATGCTCATTGCCGCCTTGTTCAGAAATATTGAAGATATTAAACCCGTTTTTAAAATTAAAGCCGAGTGGATTGAAGAGATTGGAGCTGTCTCTTTGACACTTTTTATCGCGACCGCTATCATGTCGTTGAAACTTGATGAACTTCGCCATGCCGCTTTACCGATATTGATCTTCTTAACTCTACAAGTGGTTCTCGTCGCTCTTACCGCCATCGGACCGGCATTTTGGGTTGCGGGAAAAGATTATGAAGGGGCCATCATCAGCGCAGGTTATGTCGGTTTTATGATGGGCACATCCGCAAATGCTATGGCCAACATGTCTTCTTTGGCGCACAAATATGGTCCCGCGCCAAAGGCCTTTCTTGTCGTGCCTCTGGTCGGTTCGTGCTTCATTGATTTCATCAATGCCGCGTTGATTACTTTTTGTATTAATTATTTAAGCTAATCAGACAACCAGTTCGATGATGGCGCGGAATCCATGATTTCCCGCCATCGCGCCGATGATGTTACGAAGAGCCGTAATGTTTTTCCCCTGCGAGCCGATTAATTTTCCCCGAAATTCCTGCGGCAAAATCACTTTGTAAATCGTCGTTTTTTCGCCCGCATTGAACGTGACTTCGATGTTATCTTGGCAAGATGTCATTTCCTGAATAACACTTTGAAGTACTTTAGCCAGTCGCTCCCTAATTGCATTTTCCTGTATTGTCGTATCCGTTAACACGAAATATTTCCTCCACTCGCACCCTACACCATCATGCAAATGCACGAGATCGCGAGCAATGATCTCGTGGTTATCCAGTCCACTTAGTGTTCCACCAATATAACATATACTGGGGGATACTCCGCAAAGTGTTAACACCAAAGGTTCCCTTGCCGACTCGCTATGGCTAGAGTTCTTTTTGTGCTCACAGAGATTCTGAAAAACACGAATAAGTCCTATGATAGCTGTTAAAATTCAGTTTCTTCGCAGACGGAGATATTTAAAAAAGCTCGTCTTATAAAAATACTTTGTTCGTCACCTAGCTCTTTCAACCTTGGGCGTTTGAAGCCCTAATTGGGACCCTGTCTAATAAAGTGACAGTCAGAATCCCCTAATACGTTTTACCGAGGGAACAATGTTTGCTGCAGAAGTTTTCGGAGGTCCTTTTATGCGCCGCTGGTTCTTACTTCTTTTAGCTCTGATCACAAGTTTTCAAGTCTTTAGCTCGAGCGCGCTGGCCTGTAACTGCATAGCCGATCCTTACTCCAAGAAATACATCTATTATAAAAAAACCTGGTATGGCACAAAACGCAAATGGACCTGTGAATACAAGTGCCAGGATTTACGCCAACAGCAAACCATCGTCGTCGGCACTCATGAAGACTGGTATGTTAGCGACAAAGGCCTGGAGGGTATTTGCGACGGTCTTCACTACGTCAACCGCTACAACAACTATGTTCAGGACTTTGTCTGGGCTTTGGAAGAAGCCCGTTATTTTGACGCCTCCGAGTCCACGGCAGCGGAATTGAAAAAATGGAATAGTGAATCCTGCCGCTAGGCCCAGCCTGTTGTCGGGGTTTCATCTTTGGCCCCCCTTTCGTCATCGTCTTTGCTATTCTAAGTGGAAGGAGTCCCAAATCCGAGTCCTTCCCCGAATACGGCTGCAACTGACGAACTCGCAAACTGAACAACTGAATGAAACCAATCGCCTTATTGGCTCTGTGCGCTTTTTTTGCATCCGCGTGTGCCCGCCTCGATATCGCCGTGAACTGGGCCGACACCTTTATTGCCGCGAAAGTGGATGACTACTTCGACATCTCTTCTGAGCAAAGCAAAAGTCTGAAAAAATCATTACAAAGCGATTTTAAGAAAATAAAACAAGACGTTCTACCCCAGTGGATCAAGAGCGCCAAAGATTTGGAACGAGATGTCGCCAGTGATTCTCTTAGTCAGGAAAAAATCCAGCGGACTTTCGAAATGGTGACTTCCAGCTTTGAACACTTCACAGCGCACTTTTCCAGAACGGCTGTGGACTTCATTGGCACGACCAAGAACGACCAATGGACCTACTTCGCAAAGGCTTTTAATGAAAAAAATGAAGACGATCTGAAAGAGATCTCTTCTTCGCACTATGAAAAAAAACAGAAAAAACGCTACTTCAAGTATTTTGAAATGTTTCTTGGAGATTTAACCGAAGAACAAACACATCTTATTGAAAAACATCTGCGGGAATCCCCTTACCCTGCCGAATTAAAGATTAAGAATCGAAAACATATCTATCAGGTCTTTGTTGAAAAACGTCAGCATCCCGACGGGCTAAAAGAATTTGTCGCCAAGTTTTCCGAAAAGCCCGAAAGTTTCAATCTACCTGAATACAATCAGGCGGTGCACACCTATCAAGTGAATCTTAAAAATCTGCTGACGGCCGTCCTGAAGACCTTAAATAAAAATCAAAAACGGGAACTCTGTGACAACCTTCTGGAAAAAGTGGCACAACTTGAGAAAATTCGCGGCCGCTCCTAGGTCCAGTTCCTTAAACGACCTGTGAATATTCCAGACGGATACGCCGATAAGAAAGAGCTATGAAAATGGTGCTCGTTTTTCTTATCACGTTGAGTTTTAGTCTGGCCTGGGGGCAAGAAAACCTTCATTCGTTCGTAAATGGCCTGGATAAAACTTTACAACATCTTCAGGATGCAAAGACGCCCCCCTGTACTCATGAACCTTTAGCGCCACGAACGGCTCAGACGACGAAGTACGATGGGAAAGAGGTCACTTCACTGTCTGAGGCGGAGGCGCAGGCTCTTTTTAAAGATATGCAGTCTCATACCGAGATTCCTTTTGAGTTCGCGATAGCGGGCTGCGAAGAGCGTGCCCATGAAATGTCCCGGCTGATGCTTTTAAAAGGCATTCGTCCTTTAAAGATGTTTGCTTCGGTCGATGAAAACAAATCCCCCCGTCTTGAGATCCCGCATCCCAATGGCAAAGACATCCGACGCTGGAAGTTTCATGTCGCACCCTTAATCATGGTGCGAGTTCAAGGAAAAGAAGTCCCGTACATTCTTGATCCTTCGATAGAAAAAAAAGCGGTGCCCTTAAGCGAGTGGAAAAAGCATATGACCCGTCACGAGCCACAAATGCCCGTTCAGATGGATGCGACCGTCGCCGAGCAGTACGATAAGGCGGGCCGCTATGTTCGCCCCTTCAATGATGAAAACTCGAATCGGGAAAATCAGGAAAGACTGAAAGAATATAAAGAGTATGCAAAAGATCCCGAGGGTGAGAATCTGTATCTCTTTCAAATGGAACGAGACCTGGAGCGCATGGGATACTAGCTGCCAATCAACAAATCAGAATCTTGTTTAAATGAATAATAATTAATACTTCATTTTTTCCTACTGAAGCCTGCTGTTCCGTCAGATATTTAAGCCAGAAGAGGCTTAGAGGCTTCCATGAAAATAAAACTTGCAGAAAAAACGAAACGTATCGGGTTCTTTCTTATCGGTCCTCTTTGGGTCGCACTGATTGCCGGTTTAATGCACCTCACCCAGTACACCTCGTGGGAAATTCCCAATCCTGCACCCTTCCTGGTACTCGGTGTGATTTTATCTTGCTATTATGGTGGATTCAAACCAGGGATTATTACCAGCTTATTGTCTTGGCTTTATATCGCTTATCATCTGACTTACCTAAGCCCTCCAATCATTGATTTAGCGGCCGACACCCATAAGAGACTCGTCAACTGGGGCCTCACTCTGCCGATCGTAAGTATTGCTGTTGGTTTATTAAAAGCCCGTTCCGAGGCTCATTTGCAAAGAGAACTTACACAAAGACGATTGAGAGAAGAAGAATTACAAAGCTCTGAAGAACGTATGCGCGCCATCCTGAATTCGGCCAATGATGCGTTCGTTGCCATCGACATCAATAGTCAAATTCGTGAGTGGAACAATCAGGCTGAAAAAACTTTTGGCTGGACCCGGGATGAGGTCTTAGGACGTTCTTTGACGGAGGTGCTGATTCCCGACGACTATCGGAATGCGCACTTACAAGGGCTAAAGCGTTTCCAACTGACAGGCGAAGGCCCCATCCTCAATAAACGCATTGAAGTGCCGACAAAACATAAATCGAATCAGGATATCTCTGTCGAGCTGACGGTCTATCCCATTCGGCAAAAAGAAAATCTTATGTTTGGGGCCTTTCTGCGCGACATCACCGAAAAGAAACAGGAAGATCGACTTAGTTTTTTACAATATCAGGTTACGCGAATTTTAGCCGAAGAGTCGTCTTTAAAAGCGGCCGTGCCTCGCCTGCTGGAAACTTTGGTTCGCGGCGTGAATTGGCCTTTGGCAGAACTGTGGCTCACAGACAAAAAGCGCCAGAATTTTTATTATACTGATAACTATTGCCTGTCTTCGGAGTTGCGTGAAAAATTTCTGACTCTTAGCCATCCCCTTTTTCTGCCAAAAGACCAAGGGTTGTTTCCTCAGACGGAAGGAGCTGCGCATCCACTTCATATCGTCAAAGCCCTGAAAAACTCGGACTATCCGCGTGCGCAGTTGGTTCAGTCCGCAAATTTTCAATCATTACTTTATTGCCCCTTGATCGATAATAACGAAGTGATTGGCGCGTTGTGTTTCCTGCACGACGAAAAGATCGACACCGACCAAAATCTGTTAAACAGTCTGGATGATATTTCCAAACACATAAGTCTTTTCATCTTAAGAACCTGGGCCGAGGAAGATTTGACTCGCCTTTCAAAAGATCTGGAAATAAAAGTCCAACAGCGAACCGAAGAACTTGGAATCGTCAATACACAGTTGAAAAAAGAGATCGCAGAAAAGCAGATTCTCTATGAGCAAGCCCAGACAGCAAACCGCCTGAAAGATGAATTTCTGGCAACTATATCGCACGAATTGCGCACCCCTATGAATGTGATTTTAGGACACAGTGAACTTCTTTACGGCGAAGAACTTAGCGAAAGTGAAAAGCAAAAATCGATTGAGGCGATCTACAGAAATACGAAAGCTCAGGTCCACATCGTCAGTGATATTCTGGATGTTTCCCGCTTTATTACCGGCCGCGTGCAACTGCATCTTGAATTGGTTGATATGTCCGAAATCGTCGCAGTAGCCGTGGAATCCATCCTGCCTGCCGCAAGTGCGAAAAACATCGAGGTGAAAGAAGATGTCGGTTCGTCGAAATGTTATGTCACTGGTGATCCCACACGTTTGCAACAAATACTCTGGAATCTTCTTTCAAACGCGGTCAAATTCACATCACATCACGGCAAGGTTCTGGTTAAGCTAGAACGACAATCTTCCAACATTGTGGTCAGTGTGCGTGATTCCGGAAAAGGCATCGATCCTGTATTTCTACCCTACGTTTTCGAACGCTTTCGTCAAGAGGACTCTTCCACCACACGGAAGTTTGGCGGTTTAGGACTGGGGCTGGCTATCACAAAAAACCTGGTTGAAGCCCATGGTGGAACCATTCAAGCGAGCAGTGATGGCAAGGGGCTGGGGGCGACCTTCACCATCACCCTGCCTGTCACCGTCCTGGAAATCCCCGAAGAGCCCACGACACGAGAACCTTTCCACTTAAATTCTTTGCGCACACCTTTAAAAGGCTTGCGAATTTTAGTCGTCGACGACCAGCCCGACGCGCAAGCGCTGATTCGAACGATCCTAAAAAAGTCCGGAGCGGAACCTACGATCACATCCACGGCCACGGAAGCTTTTAAGCTTTTGATAAAACTAAAACCCCATGTGCTCATCAGTGATGTGGGAATGCCTGATAAAGACGGTTATGAATTGATCGGAATGATCCGTCGCTTGCCGACTAACATGGGGGGAGGCGTGAAGGCGATTTGCCTGACCGCTTATGCGCACGACGAAGATCACAAAAAAGCGTTAGACATGGGCTTTGACGAACATCTAGCAAAACCGGTTGAGGCAAAACAATTGATTCGTTCCATCAGTAAGTTGGTGGGACGTTATTTTGCGCATCACTAACTATTTCTCTTCCTGATTCCGCATATGATCCGCAAGACGCAACAGCGCGTGAAGAAGTTCTGAACGCAAAGGCTCCGGA
Source organism: Bdellovibrio sp. ArHS (assembly GCF_000786105.1). Classification (NCBI taxonomy): domain Bacteria; kingdom Pseudomonadati; phylum Bdellovibrionota; class Bdellovibrionia; order Bdellovibrionales; family Pseudobdellovibrionaceae; genus Bdellovibrio; species Bdellovibrio sp. ArHS. Next base: position 181,735 of record NZ_JTEV01000016.1, on the reverse strand, counting down.
ACATTTTCGTCTTCAAATGCCTGCACCATACAAAGCATCCATTGATCCCGCTCGGATTTGCCAATCTTAAAAGGCATATGCCGTGCACGCATGCGCGGATGCCCATACTTTTCCACGAAAAGACTGGGACCGCCCAACCAACCACTTAAAAACATAAAAAGCTTGTCTTCAGAGCTTTGCAGGTTACCGGGATGCATTTCCCGCACACCACGGGCCTCGGGCACGGAGTCCATGATTTGATAAAAGCGTTTGACGATTTTGCGAAGAGGCTCTTCGCCACCTAAAAGTTCGTACGGTGTTTTACTAGTGTCCATTTACTTCTTCGATATATTTAAAATAGGCCTTGCAATAGGCGGTCTCTGTTTTAGCACGATTGAAGCGAATTGCCTTGTCCATTTTTCTGGCACTGCACCGATTCAATCCCGGGCCTAGAAGTCCTGTGGGCCGACTCTTTATCAGATCTGCCATTTCGATCTGACAATCTCCACGGGCTTTTTGCCATAACGAAACACAAAGCCCGTGATCTAAATTATAACAAACTCCTTGCGGGGTCGCTGAACCGCAAGGCTCTTTCGCCAAATCCTCTTCGATCATCGCCGGTGAAATATAGGTCGCAAGGACATAGATAAACAGAATGATGAGTATCGCTGTGCCAAGGCCGTAATCGACGTACTGCGAGCTCAAGGTGTATTTTGAGACGGGCTTAAAGAACATCAAAAGCAGGCAGGCTATGAGGATCAGAATGTAAACTATGGTCTCCAACATGCTTTTAGTATAGGGGGCAAAGGATCTTCCGCCAAATTACTTTTGACGAAACCTGCGTCGACTTCAATAATTATACAGATGAGACAGAGCGCGGTTGTTTTCATATTTTATGTATTTCTTTTGTGCAGCTGCAAGGGCGACGGCACCGTCCCTGAATTTACCCCTGCCCCCTCAGAATCCGCAAAAGTGGCGGCCGCCCAAACCACCGCAAACACCAATACAAACTGCACCGCGATCGTGCCCTTTTACTGGGAAATCGGGAACGGGAGTAGCACCTTGGCGTCAGGCTCTACCGGCAACGGCAGCATTACCCGCACAACCTCTTTGGCTATTGCCTCGGCTTCAAAGTGGCTTTTCGGAGCTTATGTCGTGCAAAAGCGTGGCGGCACTTTTGACTCGACCACTGAAAAACATCTTAAAATGCTGTCGGGATATACGAGCTTTGGCAATCTCTCTTGCATCGGCACGAACACCGTGCAGGAATGCGCCAATGTCGGAACCAATTCACAGTACAACGCCGCGGACGATAACAAATTCTATTATAATGGCGGGCACTTTCAGAAGTGGGCCGTAGACAACGGCCTTGCCACCATGACACGGGCTCAGCTTCGTACGGAATATCAGTCGCAACTGGGCACGGACTTTGACTTCATTTTCGCCTCGCCTCAGCTTGCCGGAGGCGTCAACACGGATGCTGCCAACTATGCCCTATTTCTTCGCAAGATTTTAAACAATCAACTTCTGATTCGAACTTATCTGGGAGCAAATTCAACTTGCACTCTTCCCAGTCAATGCACGACGGCAGTCAGCAGCCCGTTGGCAGTGAACTGGCACTACTCTTACGGTCATTGGGTTGAAGATGATGAAAACGGCGATGGCAGTTTTAGCAGTGCCGGCCTTTTCGGATTTTATCCTTGGATCAATGCTTCTAAAAATCTTTATGGTCTTATTTCACGCTACGAAGTGCCTTCAGGTGGGAACGAGATCGGTTCGGGATGGGCCTCTTATCTTTGCGGTCGTGAGATTCGCAAAGCCTATGAAACCGGTGTCGCACGATAATCCAGTAACACAATCCTTGAGCAGGACAACTGCCCAAGGACCAACTCTTTACATCATATAAAAGAATTCTTCTTTTACGATTTTACCATTGGCAACTGTATAAAGCGCCACTTCTTCCATTTGATAGCGTTTTCCCGATTGCTTTTCACTCACATCCATTTTGTAGTGAACAGCAAAACGGTCACCGTGCGGAAATGGCCCCGCAACATCCATCGAGTGCACTTCCATTTGCTCTATCCATTCCTTATTCTTTTTGCGAATAGCTTCGATGCCGCGCATTTGCGCCGGCATACCAGGCATCGCTGCCGCTTCTTGGCTTTCAATATTTTCCGCATAAAGCCAGTCAATGGCCTTCATATTATCGCCACGCTTACAAAGTTCGACCAACTTTTTACCTACTTCCAGGGTTTCCTTGGAAGGTTGTGATTCATTTTGTCGTGAAGTCTCCATGAGATCTCCTTTTCATAGCACTTATCATGCTGTGAAAAATGCAGCTTGAGCACATGTAACTCTACAGTCCCACTTCCGGCTTCCGTGCTACATCAATTTCGAGATCTTCGAAGAATGACAGATTTCTTTCTTCGACGGTCTTTCGCGCTTCCCGAGATTGTGATGCTTTCGTCGACAGCAATTTATTTTTGAAAGGATCCACTTTCGTGATGCTGAATTCACGCACCCGTTCTTCTGCTACTTTGCAATACTCTTCGGCAATATCAATGCCGATAAACTGCCGTCCCCATTTTTTTGCGGCAACCGCTGTGGTTCCCGATCCCACAAAAGGGTCCAGAACAATCTTTGCTTCTGTGGAAGAAATGATTCGTTCCGCTAGGGCCAACGGGAATGGCGACGGATGATCGTTATTCATTTCTTGCGAAAAACTCCAGACGTCGCCACACGCGTTGGCCTGAGGCGAAAGTTTGAACTCTGGCTTGGCGATAAGATAGATCACTTCGTAAGTAGGAAGAAAATAGCCTGGATTAAAATTAATGCCTCCGGCTCTTTGCCAAATGATAATCTGGCGCACGGGAAAGCCACTGACGATATCTTGCCGATCCTGAAGAATCCCATTCTGGACACGCCATTTATGAATATAAAAAAGAGCGCCCTCGGACTTGAGTGTTCGCAAGGTTTCCGCGATCACGGCCCTTTGCCAGGCCACGTATTCCGAGTGTGGCATATTGTCATCGTGATTAGGATAACCTTTCAGCAATGCGGCCTTTGACCACTTGCCTCCCCGTCCATCCTTCAGACCGTTGCCCGTGGAATTCTTCAGATTGTAGGGCGGAGAGGTCACCGCGAGATCAATCGAGTTGTCTGGGATTTTTTCTAAAGTCTCTAAAGCATCACCACAAATGATTTGATCCAGAAATGAAGCCAGCTTGCCTGCATCCATTGTTTTTCCTCCGCAACGTCCTTAGAATCCTTCTTCCTTTTAGTATGCCCAGAGAATATTTCTTCGAGGACTACTTAGGCAAAGACCTCGACCATTTCCTTCAATGACCTCATCGGACCTGTTGGTATTCCGACACTCAGTGACTTCATAAGACGCTGAAACGACGGAAATCCAACATCGTCAGCGTCAAAAGTCAGGATGAGGGCTGCGAGTTTGACAGACAAAGCCGTTTCTTGAATCATAAACCGTACAAGCAATTCCGTCATATCACGTAAGTAGAAATCAGAACGAGGAGCCTTTATGACACCGAAATTTGATACGTGGGTCATCATTCAAAAACCCGTGGCCGAAGTCTTCGACGCCGTCTACAACCCGAAAAAATTAAGTGCCTACTTCATCACAGGAGGAGCGACCGGTCCTCTGCAAGAAGGCACAACGGTGCAATGGGAGTTTGCCGATTTCCCCGGGGCATTTCCTGTGCACACGAAAAACGTGCTCAAAGACAAACTGATTGTGTTTGCGTGGGGTTCCGCAGAAGGTGGCAAAGACAACCGAGTCGAATTTGTTTTTGAAGCTCTAAATCCAAAAGAATCCAAAGTGACAGTGACAGAAGAGGGCTGGAGCCCGTCGGAAACAGGTATGAGCGCTGCATTTGGCAACTGCAAGGGTTGGTCGCAAATGCTCTTCGCGATGAAAGCCTATCTGGAATATGGGATCAACCTGCGCCAGGGCGCCTATAAGGAAGTTTTGAAATAGCGTTCAATATTCTTACGAAGATTTATCTTCATAAGTCGAACCGGGACGAAGATCTTCCACGCGTACTTTGTTCTGCCGGGGGACGCGTTTTATTTTTTTAGGTGATTCTGCTTCGTAAAAATCGCCACGCAGATTTCGTAAAGGTATTTGATCAAGTTCTTTTATCACTTCGTAAACCTTAAGCACGCGGCCCTTCAGGGCCGCCAAAGTTTTCCGCATTTTCACTCCTCGGAGACATCGATAGAGGCTCAGTGTATGAAATGCCACGGCTGTTGTCGGAAATTTTAATGTTGAACGAGCCCTTTCCTGGACCCTCGTGCAAAACTTGGATTGCTTTTCAGAGGGCTGCTCGCAAAAAACTATTCCAGGACGGGATGCAGGCCATGGACTTGGTCTTTGGGAAGAGCATTAAAATGCCACCATTCATGCTCTAGAACCTTAAATCCCTGTGACTCTAAAAGCTCTCGAAGCAGAAGTCGATTGGCATGTTGTTGAGGGGTTAATTCTCCGGAGGCCAAAAACTTCTGCTCAAGCTTGGGCTGGGCAAGGTCACGAAAATCATCAAACCCCGTCCCCATATCAAGCGGTTCACCCTCTTTCGTCTGCAGAGTTAAATCCATCGCCATACCAAAATTGTGCAAAGAGCCTGGAAAAGGTGCTGCCACGTAATTTTGGAATGGAGTTCCCTCAAGGTGCGCATAAAACAAAGATTGAATACTGCGCGGACGAAGGGTGTCCCAAATCAGAAATTGCAGGTGCGGATGATTTTCCCGCAACACTCTACAGGCATTCTCGAACATCGTATAAGCGATGGGAGCCAGAAAACAACGCTGAAAACCTTGGTAAACATCCTTCTGCATAAAGTTGTCTTCGCTGGCGTATTTCAGGTCTAAAGCCACCTCTGAAGAGGGCTTGATTTCACGAAAGGTCTGTTCAATCCATTGAATTTGTGCGCGAAAAGATGTCATCCCCTAAGCCTATGGACCTCGTCCCCCACAGTCAAACGACTTAAAATGCGATTTCGTTTTAACAAACGGCCTTCTGTGAAGACGGTTTCGCGTTGAACCCCCTGAAAATATTAGAAGATTTTCTAAAAATCGTCGCTAAGACTACCCGAATGCTGAAAAGTTCACTATAAGAGTCGCATTTAAAGGAGCACTTATGAAATGGACTATCGTCGCCACTTTTCTTCTTTCCCCTCTATTTTCTTTCGCACAAACGCAAGTTTGCGAAGCGGAGGCCGTCGCCTACGCACGAGACTATATGGATGAAGTTCATGCCACTGGAGCAACACCCGTGAATGTCTTTGGCTCGGGAAAAGCAGACGCTCGTGGCGTCGTTTCTTACGGCGTTGAGTTCCTTCTTGATAACGGCGAAGGCATTATTGTTGTTCCGATGATGTCAGCAGATTGCACCCTGCTTGAAATCCAAGGCTTCTAATAACAAAAAAGCCCGGAAGTTCCGGGCTTTTTAATATCTCGTGGTGGGGATTTTTATTTAAACTTCACGGTCACGATATCGCAGATATTTCCCTGCAATAACGAGCCTCCGCGATAAATGGTCGCATCTAAAACAGAACCGTCACGCAAAGCCTCATCACGAACGGCTTCACATTCATCGAAATAATGGGCGCACACACCGGCACTATCTTTGTTTTCGCAGACCCAGAAAAATCTTTTTACTGACTTAGTCTCAAACTTCACTTCAGGCAACTCTGAATGCAACTCAACGGCGCAGACAATCTTTGCTCGTCCGTCTTCTTGGATCTCATTAGACCACGAATAAGTGAAGTTCTTATACTTCAACTCGACTTTTTGGCTTTTCGAGATTTCGTTCTTGCGCGCTTCAATGTTGTTAATGAATTTTTCGCAGCGCTCGCCCAGCTCTTGTATGGTTCCTTTTTTACTCCAATTCAAGACACGTCCCGATGGTTTTCCGAAGGTACAACGTGTCCCTTCTTCATTACAACCCACACCCGCATAATAGGGGGCCGCTTGTGCCATATTGCCAGCCATCAATAAGAAAAGAACAGCTAAAGTCTTCTTCATAGCAAAACCTTTCATTTTTGAGTTTCCAGAACATGAGCCCTTATAGCGAAATGCGCGCCACGACGAGGGCGCCAATAGAGACGTTTCGGAAGCAGACATCTGACAATATTTTTGACAGTGCCCGGGAAGGGCCAACACAATACCAGTATTCAAGGAGCTGTTATGTCTGCGGGAGACTGGAAAGAGATGTATTCGGCCGCTCAACGCGGCGACATGGAATTAGTGCGCTACCATATCGAAAATGGTGTAAATCCTAACTATCAACACCCCGAAATTTTGGCGACACCCTTGGTGGCGGCGATCGCCGCCGGACACACCGAGGTGGCTCTTTATCTTTTGGAACACAAAGCAGATCCCCGCTTAAAGTCATTTTTCGACGATCAAACGCCCCTTGAGGCCGCGACTTTTTATAAAAACAAAATTGTTTTGGAAGAGTTGCGAAAAAGAGGGGTTCAACCAAAGCTCTCCTTCTGGAGAGCTCTTTTCGGGGGGCGCTTTTGACTGAGGCTGGAGGCCGTGCTGAACGGAGCACCGCTAAAGTATTTCCTCCGCACCAAATCCCCCGCGCTACAAACAGACTGCTGGATCAGTTTAAATTTTATAAACCCGGCTTTCATAAGGACGAAGAGTCAGTTGCTCGGTGTCTCCCAATGCCAGGTCTTCATAGTTTGCCAAAAGAAGATTTTCAGACTTCAAGATAATTCCCTTTTCCGCAAACAGGGCCGACTTATCCGAAATATTGCAAATCACCAAGACCTGCGTTCCCTCAAAAGTTCGCGTGTAAGCATAGACTTGAGGATCAGACTCCATTACAAGTTTATAGGTGCCATAGACAAAGACGGAATGTTGTTTGCGAATTTGAATCAACTTTTTATAAAAGTTGAAAACAGACAGGCGGTCCTGGAGCTGGGCTTCGACGTTGATCGATTTATAGTTCGGATTCACCTTCAACCAAGGTGTCCCTGTCGAAAATCCGGCGTTGACTTGGCCATTCCATTGCATCGGTGTGCGCGCATTGTCGCGCGACGAGTTGGCCAGTTCTTTGGTGATTTCCGCATCCGTCGCGCCCTGTTTTCGGCGAATCGCAAAGTGATTTTTTGCCGAAACATCATTAAAGTCCTCGGGCCCCTGAAAGGTCGTGTTGGTCATTCCGATCTCTTGCCCCTGATAGATCAGCGGTGTCCCTTGCATCAGGAAATACATCGCCGCAAGGGACGTCGCACTTTCACGCCAGTGGTTTTTAGTGTCTCCCCATTTCGAAATAATTCGGGGCACGTCGTGGTTTTCTACGAACAACGCATTCCAGCCTTTGTTCTCTAGCTCTCTTTGCCAGCGTCCAAAGACTTCTTTGACTTTTAATAAATCAATGCGTTTTTCGGGATTTGCATCCCACAATCCGACATGCTCGAACTGAATCACCATGTTGAATTTCTTTTGCGATTCACCGACCCACTCTTCCGCATTTTCAGCGGAAACACCATTGGCTTCGCCGATGGTCATGATGTCGTAGTGAACAAAAGTATTTTTGCAAAGATCAGTGATATAGTCCTGAATGCCCGGCACGTTCATGTGTTTGGCATAGGAGGGCACATACTCCAATCCTTGCGGATTCGGCATATCGGCGAGTCCCGCCTCTTTCTTGGCGTGGCTGATGGCATCGATGCGAAAACCGTCAATGCCTTTATCCAACCACCAGCGAATCATTTTATAAACTTCCTGACGCATTTCCAGATTTTCCCAATTCAAATCCGGCTGCTTGGCGGAAAAGATATGCATAAAGTATTGATGTGTTTTTTCATCATACTTCCAGGCGGAACCACCGAAGATACTCTCCCAGTTATTCGGCTCTTTGCCGTTCTTTCCATCTCGCCAAATATACCAGTCTCTTTTCGGATTGTTTTTGGATGAGCGCGATTCAATAAACCACGGGTGCTCGTCACTGGTATGATTGATCACAAGATCGATCAGCAGCTTCATACCCCGCTTATGAACTTCTTTTAAGAGGGTATTAAAATCTTCCATCGTGCCAAATTCGGCGTGAATTTCTTGGTAATCACTGATGTCATAGCCATTGTCATCCTGCGGAGACTTATACATGGGACAAATCCAAAGCACATCCACGCCCAGATCTTGCAGATAATCCAGTTTCGCCGTCACTCCTTGAAGGTCCCCGACACCGTCCCCATTCGAGTCCATAAAACTGCGCGGATAAATTTGATAGACGACGGATTCTTTCCACCATTTTTTGGACGGAGTCATGTTGCCACCTTTTTGTTAAAAAACGATGGCAACAATAGAATCAAAAACGGACTTTCCTGTCACTTGGCGCCGTGTCTTATCTTAGGAAAAATCTAAAGGTGCAAGAGCCTTTGCCGCTATAACAAACCTCACTGGCTTTGTAGGCGGGCACAATCCCTTCATTCCCCGAATTAACGGCGATGTTAAAGGCATCAGAGCTATTGTAGTTATCATTGGCGTTTTGACCGGCACATCCGGCCGTGCGACTGGTATGACGAAGGTTGCCAGTACACTTAGTGCTGTTATAATTCCAGGTGCCCCCAGCCAAATCCACAATAGCGGCCCCTGCGTTATAGCTGGGGGAAATAAACATGGCATCCGTGGTACTTGCCAAGGTCGAAAACTGTTCAGGATTCAAAGAGGCCTGCGTATTGGGAATTCCCGGTTTAGCCACTGACGCCAGACTATACGTATTCACTAGAAAATCATTCGGTGTTGAGGCCGTCACTGCGCCATTGGAATGAGCCACCAATGTCCACCCCCCACCACTGGTGGTCATGTCACAATAAACCTCATAGGCCACGCCCGCACCAGCGCCATCGGGATCAATCACATAAATACCGTCGCCTTTCGAGGCCCCGGCATTCAGAATCGCTTTACATGAAGAATAGATCGTCTGGGTGTCTGTTTCCTTAATCCATAAATTTACTTCCGCGGCCCCGTGTGAGACTCCCATATCCTCCGACGCGGGAATGCCTGGCGGAGTCGATCCCCAAACGACGAAAGAACCAATCGCGTAAAACCAATTTGCGTGATTCACAGAACCATCGATATACGAGGAATTGCTGGCCGGCCCATGGGTGCCGTTTGAAAACTCTAGACCGCCCCAATAGTTCGAGTAAGCTTGCACGAAGTCCGTCTTGTAACCCGCAACGACCACGTCGGCACGAGGGCTGGTGGTTTGCCACCATAGATTTCTAAAACTTTCCCCGGGCCAAGTGATCCGAAAGTGATAACGATTGGTGGGGGTTTTAAAATAATCCATTTGATTGAGGATAGAATAAAGGCTGTTGTTGGGATCCGACGTGTTTTTAGCATCGGCATCCGCGGCGTTAGCAAAAAATCCTCCTGCTTGTTGATGTTTGAACAACCGAGTCCAGCCACCACCATCGGTCGTCATGTCGCAGTAGACAGGATAAGGAGAACTTCCCGAGGGGTCGATGTGATAGATGCCATCCCCGACTGAACCGCCATTGTTTAAAATGTCCCAGCAAGACTTGCAGCTTTGCAGCGCTAACCCCGGCACCGTCGCGGCTCGAAACGAACTCCACTCTGCCGCGGTCTTAGTGGACACAAAGAAGTCATTCGAGGCATCAGAATTCACAATCTTTTTGCAAACATTGTGGGCGTAAATAGCTTTCGTTGTCCCGCGCACAACCTTAAAACCACTATCGACGGTGTCAATTCCCATCAACGCCAAACCCAAGACGGAAAGCGCAATGAATTTCAGAAAAAGTGGCATTTTACTTTCCATCCACAAGAGCCTTTTCCAGTCTTTCCAGACGAAGTTTCAGTTCCAGATTCTCTTTTTCAAGTTGCTGAAATCTTTCTTCGGCGCGCGCTTGCGCTTGCACCCGTTGCTGATGTTCTTCTTTCAAAGCCTCCACCAGTATCGCGACGATATTTCCATATTGAACGGCCTTATACCCCGAGACCTTGTCGGTCTTAACTAACTCGGGGAAAACCTCTTCCACTTCTTGCGCAATAAAGCCCACAGTTTTTTCGTCGGTGCTTTTCCAAACGAAATTGACACCACGAAGCTTCAACGCTTTTGCCAAAGCTTGTGGCAGTGTCACGATGTCTTTCTTCAGGCGTGCGTCCGAAGTATAAAGATAAGCCGTTGCCTTCACATTCCCATTCACCTCTAAAGCTTCGCTCGGGGCCGTGGTGTTAATACCGGTATTGCCTGAAGACAAGATCGTGATTTTCGCCGTGTTGTTCGGGCCGATCTGCAAAGAACTGGCAACCGCGTTCGTAAGACCCGAACCGATCGTCACACTGTTTGAGGCTGTCACGGTGTTGCCTCGGCCAGCGACGTAAGAGTTACCTGCGTTGGCGACCGTGTTATTGCGACCAAAAAGATCCAGACTATAGGAAAAATTCAGAAGAGTTGTTGAAATCGCGTTGTTCGAACCGATGATGTTCATCGCACTGGCGTTACCCCCGCCCGAATTGGTGATGGAATTGGAGGAGCCGATAACCCAGTTTAACGCATTCGTGAAAGTGCTGTTGCCAGTCCCCATGATGGCAGTTCCATGCACTTGAAAATTTGCGACCGGACTTACCCCGACGCCCACTTCGCCCGAAGATAAAACTGTCAGGCGTGCGGTATTGTTTGTTTTGATATCCAGATTCGTCGCAGACGTGGTTCCCAGCGAAGTCGCTGCGCCGAAGTTATTTCCGCCGTTGACAAAGACCCCATCAGTTCCAGTCTTTGGCAGATCGTTGGAAGCCAAAGCGCGAAAGCTCGGGGCTGCGGCAGCACCCGAAGCCGGGCCAGCAAAAACTAAATTGGCCGATTGAGTTGCGAAATTAGCGGCACTCACGGAAATCGGTTGGCAAATGAAAGTATCTGTCGAAGATTGATACGTCAGCGTTTGCGCAGAGGTGCAAGTGGAATTTTCAAAAACCCCACCAAAAGGTGTGACCGTGGATTTGATGTCGCCTAAGTTGACGGTGCTTAAGCGCGTCACCCAGGACAAGTTACCCAACGCATCCGTGCCCAGCACCTGATTGGCCGAACCCACGGCTGTGGGCCATTTCAAAGTGTACGAACTTGTCACCGCCGCCGGGGCCTGAAGTGTGACCGTGTTACTGCCAGAATCGCGATACACATGGGAAGAAACACTCACAGCACCCGCATTGAAGCTTCCTGAAGCGTCTCGTTTCACAATTGTCGAAGCCGTATTTAGATTTGTAGCCGCGTTGGCAGCCACCGTCGCCGTATTGATATTGGCGGCCGTCGAGCCACCCACTGCGTTCACCGTCGCAATCACGGCCCCTGACCCACTGGCAGAAACGTCGCCGGTTAAAGATGAAATCGTGCCGCCGGCATTGTTATCCGAAGACGCGATCCATTTGCCGTTATCAAATTTTAAAAATTGTCCATGGCTTGGCGCCACGGTGAAATCGACCGGCAAACCTTTGATTTTATCCACACTTGTGGAAGTCTGTGTGCCGGAAACGTCGCCCGCTAAAGTTCCTGAAAGATTTGTCGCCGTCGTTGCGGCCGCAGCACTGCCGACAGTTAAACTTGCAGTATTTGTACACTGCCACCCGAGCGTGACATTCCAAGTAAGAAGCTGGCCCGAAGCGCAGGCCATAGGAGCGAAAGTGTCTCCCGTAGATGAATCGGTCATCACCAGACGATTGATTCCAGGATTTACAAAAAGTTTGGCGGTACTTACAGCTCCATCGGCAATATGACTTGTTTGCACCGCATTCGTCGCCAATCCAGGGCTGGGATAGGAACCAGACAATGCGCCACCCGCGGCGCCGTTGGGAGGTCGAGAATTTGTAAAACGAGAATCATTTCCCGCCGCCACGGTTCCCGCGACAGTACCCACGTTCAAGGTGATTTCTGGATTGACCGTATCGGCAGAGACTGCAAGATAAGGAGAGCTGCCGCTGGCAGCTGTCACCGTTTGCACGGTGCCACCGCTCGCCCCGGAAACTCCCGCGCAACCAAATTTTTTTGTCGTTGCATCCCAGGTCAGAAAGTTACCTGCAGAACAATTTAAATTGTCGTTCACTTCATTTTTCAAAACAAAATCAGTTGAAACGTGCGAGCCCAATTGCGCAGCCGACGCCGCAAAACCCGAAAACGGAACTGTGCGAATTTCATTATCAGGAGAAATGGTCTGCCACGAAGCCCCATCATGAAATTTAACTCTTAAAAAACGTCCATCCGTCAAACCTGGGTTGTAGGGCGAGCCACCGTCACAGGTAAAGGCCGTACCATTGCTGAAGGCGTCTAAGATCGTAAAGGTCGGTGAAGCGGGAAAGCTATGGGACGACCCGATCTTTACATCGAACACACCATTGGAGTTCGTCATATCGATATGATTAAGCTGTTCACGGTAAAGCACGCAGACTTTATTAGGCGCTAAGACTTCGAACTGAAAAGCCACGGCGTTATACTCCAAGGGAGCACCCGAACTTTTCACGATACGACCTTGATAAGTAAGCGCGGCGGGCGCTGCAAACGCAGGTCCACCTAAGAAGAACAGAGCTACCAGTAACGTTCCCGTCTGTTTCATACTCTTCTTATCGGAACCCATCTATGGGAACCTTAGTTACAATCTGGGAATACAACGGATTTTCATGTATTTAATTCGCAATTGGCGTGGTATTTCGCGGAACAAGACCCGAGCTCTTATATTCCACCCTCGGTCGCTTTAGCCCATCTTAGAAAGACCACATTTGCCAGAAGAACGGCAGCGAGCGATGCATACACCAGATATTTAAAGTCGCTGGTGCTCGAAAGAACACTGCCCGCGCCAAAAAGCAAAAGCGTCGCCAAAGTCGTCGTCAAGTGACTGAAGGAATTGAGCTGTCCTCTTTTTCCCTCGGGAATCATTCTTTGCCGCAACTCAAACTCTCCGTTGGAAAAGCCATACAGACCGATTCGCGAAAGCAAGATGCAGGATAAAAAGATGTAAGTGCTCCAGGAGGTCCCGAACGAAAACGCCACGATGCCCACGCAAAGGGTGAGTGCTTGAAAAGCCAGGTGCACTTTTGAACTTTCAATCAGTCCGACTTTTTTTACCAACACTGGAAAACTCAAAGTCGAGAACAGCCCAAAGATCGCCCCCAGTCCGCGAAAAACTCCGATCTCGGCTTCCGGCAACGCCATTTTGTCTTTCAGATATCCTGCTAACAAAACACCATGTGGACTGAGGACCGACAGCCACAACAGAGCGTAACTGAAGATCAACCAGAAAATCGGGCTCGTTAAAGAGTCCTTCCAATTAAAATAAAAAAGTTCGGCCCAGCTTTTCGCCGAACTGACTTCTTTGTTTTTCAGACCGGACTTTTTAATCACGTTGGTCAAAAGCAGATATTCCGGGGCAAAAGAAAGCATGTTCCAAAGAGCAATCAAAAACAGACCGAAGTGGTGACTGTACACCGAGCTCAAAGAAAAAAGAACGCCAGCAACAATCGGTGCACCCACCTCTGTCCCCAAATCAATACGCCGTAACCAACTGTTGAAATAGGTTAATTTTTCCGCGGGCACCAGGGTTGGAGCCAGATCGTTGCCAACACTAATATCGGTGATCAACGAACCCAATGACGCTAAAATCCCCACGCCAGAAAGTAGCAAAAACAAAGTGGCAATCCATAAATCCGACGGCGCGCCCGTATGAACAGCTTCATCAAGCACATAGAAAATAACGACACCACCAAGAACGGCAACAAATTGAATCCAGACGCCGGCCTTCACAACCCGCAGACGTTGATTGGTATCAATCCAGCGTCCCACCCAAGGCGTTAGCAGAAAGCCGCCGATTTTGATAAGTAGATAATAAAGAGCGGCGATTTGAATCTTCCCCGGAAAGACATGCAGAAGTGCGAAAGGAATAACAAAATCCCAAGCCTGGTCGCCGGACCTTGTCAGCAAACGGCCTAAAAGAATCTGGGTTTCCATCGTAAATAACTTTTTCATCACTCTTGACATCCTATCCCCGGGGAGGGGATATTTAGCACATGTCAAACAAAAAGCAACATGCAAGTCACGAGGATGTTTCGAAAAGGTTAAAGCGCGCCAAAGGGCATCTGGAAACTGTGATTGCGATGCTTGAAGAGCAGCGAGAATGCGTCGATGTTGCGCGCCAACTCCACGCCGTCACCAAGGCAATTGCTGCGGCGAAAAGCGTTTATATTCACGATCACATCGAGCACTGCCTGGACGGCAATCACAAAAATATTGATCTGGACGAGATCAAGGAAATCACAAAATATATTTAACTCGTCCGTAAAACGCTAAGGCTTTGCGGGCTGAATCTTCACCTTAAGTTCTTCAACCTTGCCTTTAACTTCAGACTTTACACCCAGCGAATAAGGTTCTTTTCCACCAGGAAGACCGAAGACCTCGTAAGAGTCTCCGTTATTTTTAAATTGCAAAGTCTCGGTTTGGCCGTTCTTAAGGGCGGTGACGGAAAGAAGTTTATGATCTTTGTTGAAGTCGAGTTCGGCGGCCTTCTTTCCCACGAAGAAAAGTTTGGCGGTTCGATCACCAGGCACCACTTTAAGAATCAGCAAACGCCCCTCTGCGCCGAACTGAGGGTCGCCGGGACGCGGAGGCTCTTGCGCCAAAGTCAGCGATGAGAACAACGCCGTGACGACGATTACGATCAATTTAAGATGCTTCATAGAGTTCCCTTCTTTAGGTCCTCTTTAGGATATCTTCTTTTTGCCAAAAGCCCAAAGGTTCTTCAGTTTTTTTCCCAAACGTAGATCAGATTTTCTTCACCCATCTGAACTGCCAGATAAAACTTCCCGTCCTTTAGCCAAGCTTTCGACCAGCTTTGATAGCCCAAGCGCATGTCCATATCCTGATGACAGCTAAAAGCGTTCTGAGGATTCACCCAGACGACCTGTTGCACCAGTTTTCCTTCGGAAAATTCATAGAGGGCGCGACGCTCACAGAACCCTTGCTCGCCTTCACGGTGATAGCGCAGAGTGTTCATTCCCGTATCTTCGAACTGATACTGAATTTTCAAAGAGGGGTTCGGCAAAGGCATCGGTTCACCCTGATAGATCAGACTGGTGAAAATCCACAGTCCTAGGATCGAGTTCGCAAGCATCAGAACCCCCTTTCAGCCAAAATGGCGCGCGCGGCCTGAAGATCTTCTTCCGTGCTCAATACCAGCGGCAGGACCTCGCGAAGATGCACGCCAAAATCCTGAAAATCACTGGATGGTACCAGCCGATTCAAAGTCAAAAGAGCAATTTGTCGTCCCCGGTCAGGGCCAAATCGAGTCGCTAAAGACCACAAAGTTCCACTGACAATTCCCGAGTCATGATAAAGACCGCCGTTCTTATCCGACAGCTTCAAATCATTCACAACAGAGCGACGGAACGGCCCCTTTAAATAGGCCGTTTCGCCCATGTTAGGGTTATTAAGTTGAGAGGCGGTGAAAAAATCTGCGAATGCCTCGTTCAAAGAACCGCCCTCCCCTTCGTAAGGCAGTCGCGCCACCGCCTCAATCAGGGCATGCACACTTTCATGCACGACAATGGAAGGATCCTGCGGAATGCGAGAATAGAACTCATCATCCCCGGCACCGAGTCGAATTTTGCCTTGATAATAGAAGGCCGCATTGGTTTTTTCCGGAGCGCCGACATGGATCTCTGCTTGAAGCTGAAAAGGAATTTTCACGTTCAGTTTATTTTCGAACCACTTTAAAGACTCTTCAATAAAATAGAACACCTGCACTTGATCAAAGCGGCTGTCTTGGGGATTGAATTTCAGTGGTTCAGTCACGCTGACGATTTTCGCAGAGGCTTGCGAGCTCACAAGAAGGCGAGAATTCGCCAACGTTGGTTGTGCTCTTAAATCTTTCAGCACCACTTCTTGGATCTGACTTTTTTTGGGACCTTTAGGGAAAATGGCGGCAACAGTGTCATGAAACTGCGAGCCCACTCTTTTCACGCCGCGAACCTCAAGCAGGCGACTCAAACGCACTTCCCAAGGAACCCCTTTTTGATCAGTATAAACCACTCGCCATAATGGTTCATAGAAACCACGATTGTAGGCTACGATCATCTCAATTTTTTCTGGGGCAAATTTACGAAAAATAGGGAAAGCCGTTTTTAAATCCTTGGCAATGGACACTTTCTTCAAGGCAAACTCGTCAAGTTTAAGTTGACTTAATTTCCCCTCTTCTAACGAGACGGATGCCCGCACCAGAACGTCGTCCCCGGTAGAATCTTTCAGATTTTTGACAAAACTATTTTCTACCGGAACACCCTGCACTCTCTGCTCGCGAAGTTCGACGACTTCGTCCAAGGATTGCATTTTCGAGGGCAGAGTTAAATTTACGTCATTGAGGCTTTGCAGGGCTGACGGCGGCTCACCTTTACGCCATTCGATAGGTTGCAGACCTTTTTTTTCTCCACACGACACCAAAAATAAAACAGCAATAAGAATAAGTTTTTTCATGGAG
The DNA here is from genome assembly GCF_000786105.1 of Bdellovibrio sp. ArHS. Taxonomy (NCBI): domain Bacteria; kingdom Pseudomonadati; phylum Bdellovibrionota; class Bdellovibrionia; order Bdellovibrionales; family Pseudobdellovibrionaceae; genus Bdellovibrio; species Bdellovibrio sp. ArHS. The sequence continues at coordinate 165,248 of NZ_JTEV01000016.1, read as the reverse complement.
CGCGCCCCTCAGTGACATGAAATCACAAAGGGACCTTTGCAGATCCCTTTTGCGAACCGTGATTATTGAATTAGCTACTCAACGATCAAAGATTTTTCAAGGTAAGTTCCGTCGCCATTTTCGAAACGCAAAACGTGTTTGCCGGCAGCGAATTTACCCAAACGAACTTCTTTTTGGAATGGGATCAAGACCATCAAACACATGCCAGGGCTGACAGAGGCGATGGACTTGATTTCATGAGAATAGGTATCCAAGTGGCTCACATCCGCTCTTTTCCATTTATAGCATCCGTTTTGGAAAATTCCGTTCACAACCACAAAGACGTCAGACGCAGAATCGAAACCGCCTGGAACGTAAACACCGTTGATGCCAATCTGCACTTCTTTTTCAACTGGCTCTGCTTGACCAGCAAATGCGTTCAGACTCATAGAAACCATGGCTGCCAATATTAATTTTGCGATTTTCATAAATACTCCTTTTGTGGTTGTGAGCCTTTCGCTTCATCTTGAATGAGCATCCGAGCTCAATTGAATAAATACCACCGTGTAGACCCCCGGAATATGTCCTGGATCATAAACCCCGTGTCAGCCATAAGATTTCAGTTTTAGGAAATCTTCTGTTATGACTTATATAAAACAAGGAGACTGCATATGATCCCACGTTCTATTCTGGTTGCCGACGAACCTCACGCGACAGACGAACAAGCCAAAAAAAGATCGGCCTTAGTACAAAGACTTGGCTCCGATCTTTCCGTTATGCTGGAATGCCCCGTGGACTTAGTCTACGTGCATCATCTGAATGAGCATCTTGCGAAAAAAATGTTGAATGGGGACAGCAGAAGGAAATTTGTAGACTCACTTACAGAGAAATATGCACCCGTTCTTCGTAACTTTCAAAGACCTGGCAAACTCTTTGTCAAGCTGGGTTGGCCTATTGAAGAGATCGTTAAACTTGTGACCAAAGAAAACTTTGAAGGACTTGTGTTAGGCACGCGCTCCCTTCAGGGAATCGAAAGATTCTTCCTGGGCAGTACGGCCGAAGAGGTTGTCCGCAATGTCAAACGCCCGGCATTCATTCTTGGCCCTGGAGCTTTAAAAGAAGACTTCCACTTGGGAGAACACAAAAAGAAGCACTACCTTGTGGTGACGGATCTTACTAAAAAGTGCCGTGCGGCAGAAACCTATGCGGTGAGCTTCGCGCAAAAGACCGGCGCAAGTCTGACTTTCTATTATTCGCTGGCGGAAACAATGAGTACGGCACAACAGTTTGCCTATGCCTCTGGCGAAGCTTTGCCGACCTTCAACACGATCTTCGACGACATGAAAAAAGACGCCGAAGTCTCGATGACTAAGAAAATCGAACGCCTTAAAAAGAAAGGCCTGGACTGCTCTTTCCACATCGAATCGGAAAAGGCGAATCTGGTCGAAGCCGCATTGGCTTATGCCGGAGACAAAACGCAATTAATCTTCATGGGTCATCAAAGCCATGGCATTATCGCCAGCACCGTGCTTGGAAGCAACTTGCGTGCGATGGTCGCCACTGCCAAAGTACCAGTGGTCGTCGTACGTTCCTAATTTTTTTATTCAGGTAAAGACGCCGGGCTTGCATTGCAGGTCCACGTCTTTTAGATTTTGTTGGGGGGGCTTCTATGGCGAAGTTTTTAAGTCTTGTGGTGTTTTTTGGTTTTGGTTCGTGGGCTCAGGGGGAAGTTAAACCCTACATGGATCAAATGCTCAAAGAGATTTTCGTATTAAAACCTTATATCGTTTCTGACGTCGAGTATCGCGATCCGAAAAACTTCGAAAAGATCGACGAATCATTAAAGAACATGGTGTCTTTGAGTGAAAAGATCTCGCATGAGGGAAAAATCAAAAAATCGGGATTTGCCATTTCCAGCAATGCTTTGAATCAGCAGCTAAAAGAAGCGGAACTTATCTATCGCGTCGGCAATAAAGACTATTCACTGTGGATGCTGCGTTCGACTTTGAGTGTGTGCATGTCCTGCCACACCCAACTGCCGGCCACATCGACAAAGTTTGAGTTTTTCAATAAAGAACATGCGCTGACAAAGCCTTATGACGAAGCTGAATTCTTATTTATCGTCCGCAACTTCGACAAAGCCGTGCCTCTTTACGACGAGGTCATCGCTGACTATCCCGGTAACGGAGTGCCTTTTGAAAACGTCGAAAAGGCTGTCGCTCGCAAAGTTTACTACTTTGTTCGAGTCAAAAGAGATCTACCTGGCCTCATCAAGTCCTTAGAAAAGAATCAAAAGAACAAACAGCTGCCTGAGCTCCTGAAGAAAAAAATCGCAGGTTTTAAAAAAGCAGCCGAAAAAATGAAGAAAGAAGGCTACGCTGAGTTCAATGCCGACCAACAGGCCGAACTAAAAAAATATGTTGAGACTGAACTTAAAGACGAACTGCAAGGGGACTTTGAATTTTCCCCACAAAAAGACATCGCCTATCTGAAAATTTCCAGCGTACTTTATAAATACCTGGATCAGTATCCTGATACGCCTCTTAAACCGGATATTTTATACTGGCTTTCTTTCTGCGAAAGACGCTACGAACAAAAAGCCTTTTATTCGCTACCAGAACTCTACCTCAAACAATGTGTTCTGGAACATCCAGCCTCCGCTATCGCCCCCTCCTGCCTGAAGGAATATCAAGACTTGGTCACGATGGCCTACACGGGTTCTTCCGGCACGCATCTTCCCAAAGATGTCGATCGCGAACTGAAGAGCATGAAAGAGCTTATTCAAAAGATGAAGAAATAGATCCCCAAGCCCGCCTACGCGGGCTTTTTTATTTTCCTTGTTGCGCAAAAGAAAGAAAATTTACAGAGAGTAAGAAGATTTCATCGGCTTCGCCTATGGTGCCATACTTCTTCCTGAAGTTTTTGACAAAGGACTGCAGCTCGTTCAGGGCTTTTGTTTTATGCTGCTCAGACACTGCCATATAGGACACACCCATAAAACCCTGATCTTCGGGAGGGTTCCGAGAAACAAGCTCACGAGTTCTTTCCAGGCTTTCCAAACGAAGCTTTTTGACAACTTCCGTGGGCATTCGTTCGGAGCCGTAGCGCAGCTCCGCTTTAAATACTTCCCGATATCCCCCGTCTTTCCATTCAACAATCTGCATCTGCTCAAGATGTTTTAAGGCATTGCTCGCCTCTTGTTTTGAAACGCCGAAGTACCGGGCGATGCTCTCAGCTCCGCCATTGTAATGAGGTGTGGACATGAAAGGAGTAATCGCCATTTCAAGCCAGCTTAGTGACACTTTACTGACCGGCGCTTCAACTTCGATAACGTCGTATTTTGTCTTCCGTCTACGCTCATCCTGCATATGAGTTCTGAGAACTGATAAAGCCTGATCACGGTCTTTCGGATCCATTGCGACTTTATCAAAAATGACCACGGCCACAGGATAGGTGAGTTTGCGTTTTCCACTCATTATTTGCGACAAAGAGGTGGGACTGACCCCCAAAGTTCGCGCATAGGCCCGCAAAGAAAACTTCGGATTCTTGTTGTTTCTACTCTTGAAGTCCGCAATCAATTGTTCGACAAGTCGTTTTTGTGCATGAAGTACCGGCATTGCAACTCCCTGAATCAGTTAAGCAAAGCTTATGGAAAAAGGCCATTGTTCCCAAACACTTTCTGTTTCTAGCAAATTCTTAAATCTTGCCAGACACAAATCCTCAGCCGGATTTAGGTCATACTGAGTCGTCCCAAAAGCTATTGGTGAAGAAACGCCTGTTTATTGATCTCCACCATTTCAATGGGAAACAATTTAAGGTTCAGGGGGACTTTTTTTTGACTTCCCCAAAAGTTAGTTTAGTGAAAGGGGGTAAAAATGTCGGATGAAACGAAAATTCAAATAGTAAAGATCAAAGGAAGAAAAGCATCTGAGGAACTCGAAGTTCTGGACAATGAAGAAAGAAAGACCCTTCTTCGCCAGGAAATCTGTGCTCTGTTAAAAACGATTCTAAGTAATATTTTGCCAGAGGACGAAAAGCTTTCCATCGAATTCCACGTCGCAGAACGAACCACGATATTCAAAATCGACTGCCGCCAGGACAGCTACGGACATCTTGTTGGCCGGGGGGGACAAACCATCGAATCCCTGCGCAGAATCACCACCACGATGACCATGAAAAATGGCTTCAGATCGGTGATTGAAATTCCCTACTTTAATAATTCATCCCGCTGAAGATGTGTTGGCCCGCCGGCTAATGAATTCGGAAGCCAGTGCAGCGACGAAAACCAGTGTAAACGCACGCACCCAGTCGAAGAAATCCAAAGGCTGAAGCGACAGCTGTTGCGAAAGCCACGGGATCTGAACCAGAATCACGGTTGAAAACAAGGTAAGGATAAAAATCCAAGCGCTGGCTTTGGTGCCCAAGAACGTTTTACGAAGAACAAAGACGACGCTGGCCAGGCAAAGAATGACCAACGCATTGGCGCGCGCATGGCCAGCCCCTTTTTCTTCCCCGATTCCGAAGCGAAAGCTGGCGATCATGATCAGAAGAATCAATAAGCCATCAAATGAAATTAAAAATAATTTTTTGCGATTAAAGAAGTCGCCCAGCGTAGATTTATTCCCATCGCCCGCCACCGGAAGTTGAAAGGCCAAAAGAGACGTCGGATGTAGGATCAACTCCATCCAAACCAAGTGGACCGGAAGGAATAACAAAGGATATCCTACCAAAGGAATGATGGCGGCTCCCAAAACCAGAGGGATCTGCATAAAAAGCAGGTATTCAAAACTGACATTCAAATTTTTTAAAAGCTGCTTGCCTTCGCGGATTGCTTTCACAATCGTCGCAAAATTATCATCGGCAAGAATAATCGCAGAAACCTCGCGCGCAGCCCGGGCACCACGTTTTCCCATGGCAATACCAATGTCCGCTCTTTGCAGGGCCGGGACATCATTCACTCCGTCCCCAGTGACCGCGACAACCTTACCTTGTGTTTTAAGCGCTTCAACAATCCAAACCTTCTGTAAAGGATTGCAACGAGCAATGACATTATATTGGGCAATTTCAAAAATCCGACTTTGAATGTCTTCTTTGGTTTTATATAAATCCGTCTCTTCCATCGACAGAACTCGGGGCGTATTCTCGACCATCCCCGCCTGGGTCGCTATGGCGGCGGCAGTTTGAGGATGATCCCCCGTTAGCATGATGACTTTAATCCCGTGCTGACGACAATATTCCATCGCCCCCCTCACCTCTGGGCGAAGAGGATCCGAAAATCCTAAAAGCCCACCGAAGGTGAAACCTGAAGACGGCTCTGTCTGAGTGTTTTCCTTACCCCCCAGAGCCCGCTGCGCAAAGGCGAGCACTTTTTCCCCATTGCCGGACCAGTCAAGAACGACTTGCTTCCAGTGCTTTCGTTCTTCTTCGGGCATAGCGCAAAGATCAAAAATAATTTCAGGGGCGCCCTTAACGGCACAAACAACTTCTCCAGAAGCCCTTTGGTAAATCGCGGATTCTTTTTTGCGCAGCTCTGTGAAAGGAAAGCTGCAAAGTTTCGTCAAAGAGCTGACACTATTGGCAAAGCGAGAAATAGCAATATCCACGGGGTCCGTCGGAAACTCTTCCGAGGCCATTAAAGCACCTTCCAAAAGAAGATCTTTGGAAATGCCTGAAGCATTTTTAACATTCACGACTTGCAGCTCGCCAAGCGTAATGGTGCCTGTCTTATCTGTGCAGATGCATTCGACCTGGCCAATGTTTTCGACGGTCACAGCTCGTCTTACCAGGGCATTTTCTTTGGCAAGGCGATAAACACCAACCCCTAGGAAAAATGAAAATACAATCGGGAACTCTTCCGGCATTGCCGCGACAGCCAGAATCGCAGCACTTAGAATCGCATCCAGCCACCCTTTGCCCTGATAGAGGCGTACGGCCGCCAGTAAAAGGCAGCAAACAAACCCGGCAAAAGTCAAAGTCTTGACGAGTCTTGCGATATCAATTTGCAAAGCCGTTTTTTGTTGGGGGACATCCGAAAGAGTCTGAAGAATGGTGCCGTATTCAGTTTTAGGACCGATGGCTAAGACGCGCAAGACGCCATCCCCACGCACGACTCGGGTTCCCGCAAAACCCAAAGCTTCACTCGGCACTGACACTGGCGTCAGTAGATTGGCAGGGGGACCTTGATGCAGAAAATCTTTTTTCAGAGGAAGGGATTCACCTGTCAAAATAGATTCGTCGACCAGCAGTTTGTCCGTGCTCTCAAAAAATCCATCGGCCGCAAGATAATCCCCTGTTTTCAGCAAAACCCGATCCCCAGGGACAAGATCTAAGGAATCAATCTCGATTTTTCTTCCTTCACGCCAGACCCAGACGGAGCGATTGATTTGTGCTTTAAGGACGCGGGTTGAGGCCTGTGTGCGATGATGAAGGTAAAGATTCATCGCCAGTAAGGGAAGAATCGCCACGTAAAGCGTGATGGCTTCGCTGTAGTTATCTAGAAACAGAAACATAGATCCTGCGACAGCCAGCAAAGCCACCATGGGATCTTTCAGGGTTTCAATGAGAATGGCCCACCACGGCTGCGCAAAATCCTCGACAATTTCGTTACGCCCGAACTTTTTTTGTTGGGCGATCACGGACGCAAGGGACAGGCCCTCTTGACCAAGGACGATTCCCTGAAGATTTTCAAATGAGATAATTTTCTTCATATTTCATTATCAAAAGAAAAAAAGACAAAGAAAAGCGCCTTGTGGATTTTTGCGGTCCAGCACGAAAGAAGGCGCTATTTATTTTTAAATCCCAGAATATCCACGTAGGTAACACCCTTTGCAACCGAGGAAGATGGTGTCGCTCGCTGACCTTTGATCAGAATCTTGCCTTCCTTGAAAAGCTCTTTGTATTGGGTCCTTGTGATCTCTCGTAAGTTTAGATCCTCGTTCTGTGCCTTGATCGCGGCGAGCAGAACGGTGTCCAGACGCTTTTCAGATCTATTCAACTCCAACACAAGGCGGAAGGATTTAGGCGGTCTGGGCGGGATAAAGTCTTGCATGGGATCTACTTTCTTTAAACGGTTCCGACGTTGTAGCGACTCCTCTGGGAAAAGGCAACCCTAAGCTTCCTAGACCCTTTCTTTTGAAGATTTTGCGAGAGCCGATCTTGTGAGACACTTCTGCAAAGCACCTGGAGACACCGGATGAACTTAAAAGACTACTTGGCACTAAAAGAACGACTTGCCGCCACGGCACCCACCCATCGTGAACTTTGCACTGCCTGCATCCAGCCGCGTTTTTCGTGCTACTGTCGCCATATCGAACGCTTTCATCCGAATATTGACTTTGTGATTTTGATTCACCCTATTGAAGTACGCCGTCGTATCGCCACGGGCCGCATGTCCCACCTTTGCTTGGAAGGCTCTTATTTAATCCGTGGACAGAATTACACCGAAGTGCCTGAAGTGAATCAGATTCTAGCGGACCCTGATCGACAATGTATGATTCTTTATCCGGGTAAAACCTCGACAAATTTAACACCTTTAAAACGAGACGAACGAAAAGCTCTTTTTGACTCCACGAAGAAACTCACTTTGTTCGTGATTGACGGAACCTGGTTGACCGCCAAAAAAATGATGCGGCAAAGTCAGAATCTTACAAATTTACCACGTCTTTGCTTCTCCCCCGAAAAACCTTCGAACTTCCGGGTTCGCAAACAGCCGCACCAAGCCTGCTACTCAACTCTAGAAGCTATTCATCACACAATTGAACTTCTGGGCGACAGCCAGGGATTTGATATTTCGTCACGCACCCATGATCGTCTTCTCAAGGTCTTCGACTCGATGGTAGAGCTGCAATTGAGTTTTATCAGGAAAGCGGACGAACTCGACAAGCCGACGCGCTATCGTCGGCCGCAAACTCTACGGAAAAATTATGCCTAGTTCTTATTTTGATCAGGCCGTTTCATAAATTGTTCGAAGTTCCTTTTGCTTTCGAAATACAAAACGTGACCTGCGGGGTTTGCCGCAATGACGGCGCGCGCTTTATCAAGGCTCTTCCCCGTCAAGGCGTCTTTGGCCATTCTGGCGCTGGCATTTTCGCTTAAAGTTTTTTTGCAGTTGTCACAACAGCCATAATAAATTTTTCCGTCTACGGGAACCGCGATCTGCGGTCGGGCAAAATGGGTTTCGTTGACCATGCAAACTTCTTTATTGGGAACAATCTTCCAATTTGCGGCCTGGCTGACCGCTGACAGTAGAAAGGTCGTGATAATCATTATTAGAAGTTTCATTATTTACCTCGCAGTGCTTAAGAACGCTCGTTTTACATGAGGCTTTAGGAGCCTTCAATGACATTTGTGACAGATTAAGGTCTAATGAGGGCCCTCTCGCCCCATATTAAGACGGCAAATTCATAAATCACTTAATAAAGTGTTTCCAAGCACCGATAAGCCTTACAGCTATGAATACCGGGACGTGCTTGTTTATTATTCTTGGCGCTCTGATTTTATTAGGTTCACCCGCTTTTGCGTCACCTAATGCTTTGACGTATCAAGGTCGCATCGTCAATACGGACGGTCAGCCCCTCGAGCATAACAACGTCAGCTTTCTATTTGAAATCACCAGTCCCAACGGAAATTGCGTGATATACCGCGAACAAAAAGATGGCGTCAGCATGTTGAATTCACGTGGTGTTTTTGACGTTCCCATCGGTTCCGGAACAAAGCTCTTTCCCACCGATCCTCTTTTTACTCTTTTAGATGCGTTCAATAACTCGCAGGCGCAAATCTGTTATGGCGGTGGTGCTCCGTATGTACCTGGCTCCGGGGATATCCGGCTTTTAAAAGTGCAATTTCATGACGGAGCGGGATGGAAAGTGATCTCGCCATCGAATGAAATTCGTTCCGTGCCTTATTCTGCTTACGCGCGATCGGCAGAAAGATTGGGCACAAAGACCGAAAATGACTTTGTCGTCAAAACGGGAGTTCCGACTTGTGCCACCAACGAGTTTCTGAAATGGAACGGCTCTGCTTTACTCTGTGCTCCTGTTAGCGGCGCCAGTGGCGGCACGGTGACGAGTGTCACCTCTGCCAATTCCTATCTTACGATTACCAATAACACGTCGACACCTTTAATGACCTTGAATGTCGGCATCAGTGCCGGAACAGTTGCTGCCGGCGATGACACGCGCTTCAGCGACGCCCGCACTCCGAAAGGAACTGCTGGAGGTGATCTAGGCGGGACTTATCCAAATCCTTCTGTAGCGAAACTGCAAAACACTTTGATTTCAGCCGTCGCGCCGAGTTCAGGTCAATATTTCAAGTTTGACGGCACCCAATGGGGGGGCGCGGGAATCTCGATGGGTGATGTGACCAATCTGAGTGCCACCTTAAATACCTATCTTTTGAAATCGACTTTCGACGGATATGTCAGTTCAGCGGGCTGTTTGCCTCATCAAACTATGACCTGGAGCGCGGTGTTTGGCTTTCAGTGTCAGTCGATCAACGTCTCGGTTGCTGGAGATGTCAGTGGCACTATCGGAGCCGTTTCCGTTAACAAAATCAAAGGGGTTGAGATTGACACTACCGGACTCACCTCAGGTCAGATATTAAAATACGACGGTGTGAAATGGCTTCCTGCTGGCGACAACAATACCGGGGGCACTGTCACAAATATCGCGACAGGAACAGGCTTAACGGGTGGACCCATTACTGGCACCGGGACTGTTTCTCTTGCAAATACCGCCGTGACACCAGGTTCGTACACACGGGCAAATATCACCGTCGATGCCCAAGGTCGTTTAACGGCGGCCAGCAACAGTTCTTCCGTCGATCTTGCGGATGAAGTGACCGGAACGTTGCCGATTGCCAATGGCGGAACTGGACAAACCTCTGCGCTTGCCGCTTTCAACGGACTTTCGCCTTTGGCAATGAAGGGGGACCTTTTAGTTCGGGATGCCACAAACAACGCTCGTCTTCCTGTCGGGGCCAATGGCCAAATTCTTTCGGCAAATTCTGCACAAGCATCGGGTTTAGAATGGATCACTCCAAACTTCGGGACTGTCACAAATGTGACAGGCACGGCTCCGATTATTGTGACTTCGGGATCTTCGACTCCGGCGATTTCTATCAGTGATGCGACAACTGCGGCTAAAGGGGCAGTGCAAATCGGCGCCGGCATTGCGGTTTCTTCGGGGACTATCTCGGCAGATCCTGCGAACTTTCCTTCTGTCGTACCTGTTAACAAAGGGGGAACAGCGGCAACCTCTTTCATCGCCAACCGATTGGTCGCTTCAGATGGCACCGGCAATTCGCTGACGACATTTAACTGTGGTGTAGGCAAAATTTTGACCTTTGATTCTTCGGGAATGATGATTTGTACCGCCTTCACAGAAAGTGCGGTCTTTCTTAACGGCGGAAATTCTTTTGCGGGAACCGCCACCTTAGGAACGGTTGATAACAACGCTTTGAATTTTAAAACCAATGACATCGTGGCGATGACCCTCGCTAATAGTGGCAGCCTTGGAATCGGTACTGCAACCCCCCAGGTCCTACTCGATGTGAACGGCGAAATCCGCGCTGGCAACAAGGGCACGGCCTGTGTCCCCGCCAACGCCGGCGCTATTCGCTACAACTCATCGATTCCACAAATGGAATTCTGCAATGGCGCGACGTGGAGTTCTTTAGGAATTAATTTATCACAACGCCAATATTTTACGAGCCCGGGCGCTATGAGTTTTACTGTGCCTGCCGGCGTTTCCCAAATTCGTGTGACCGTCGCCGGGGCTGGGGCCGGAGGTTGTGCCGCGAATACCGCCTCAGGCGGCCACGGCGGCGCTTCAACTTTTAGCACGATCACCGCCTTCGGTGGTTCCGGTGGATGTAATGGCAGTTCGCCAGGTTCGGCTACTGGCGGTGACGTCAACCTTGTGGGCTCAGGGGCGTATGGTGGAGATGGCAGCACTTACGACGGAGGCTGGGGCGGACTGGCCATCAAAACTATGGCCGTCACACCGGGTCAGATTCTTACTGGCAGCATCGGTGCCGGCGGCGCTGGTGGACCGAATGGTGCTTCCAGCGGCGTCAACGGATCTAATGGATTTATTATTATCGAGTGGGCCGGCGGAACAACGACGGCCAGTGTTGGCAGCGGGACGGCCAGCTACGTGCCACTTTGGACAGGCTCTACAAGTTTAGGCAACAGTGTGATCTTTCAGAACTCAGGCAAAGTCGGTATTGGCACAACAAATCCCACGACAGCTCTGGAAGTCAACGGTGCTGTTCGTTCACAAACTAATGCGACCTATATTCCCCTATCAAGTGGTGGCATGTACGACTTCACCACAACCAGCGATGTCGCCGCGGGGCCTTCCAATAATGGCGGCTTCATCCCATGGTCCGATCTGAAAGCCGCGGGATACACAAAACTCTATATTAAACTTTCTTGCTGGATGCAGAACACAAATGGTGGCACCACCTACGCCTCGGTCGTTTATCAAAAAGACGATGCGAGTATTGTGAAACTCACGGCCACGGAAATTTCTCGTTCCGGCACCTTCGTCAAAGCTTCAAGCGGCTGGGTGGATCTGTGGGGAACTCTGGGCTTTGAAGAAAACGAAGCCCATCTTTATCTTTATGGCCGCTCAAGTGTGGGGACCGGGCAATGCCATCGCCCCACGATCATGATCAAAGCGGCTTGGTAACCCGACGGCCTTGAAGCCGAGATTTTCGCTTTATTCCGCTTCTGCAGGACTGACTTGTCCTGATTCATCCTCTGCGTCCTCGGAATCATCCTCGGGAGGAAGTTCAGCTTTGTTCTTCTTAAGTGTCTCGTCAACTATGGATGAGGGTGTTTTAGATAAAACAGAATTGCATATGTCTTTGGAGCGGAAGAAATGCTTCCACATCTCACCATCACTTTTTCCCTTCAGCTCAGGAGTCTGTAGTTCAGAGCCCATGTAAGAGCTGAATTTCGCAAAGTCCTTGAGCCGCTTTAAACGGGGCAATTTACGTTCCCCATCACACTCCCCTTGGGAAGCTTTACCACCTTCTGCAATAAAGCTGTACGCCTTCGGCGGAGATTTTCTTTTCGCAAAAGCCACAGAGCCCAGCATGGGCGGAAAGACTAGCACACTAACTACAATCGCGGATTTTAAAAAATTAACTTTCGACATATGCAAAAATGCTAGCAGTTGCGGGGCTCTTAGGAAAATAAAAAGATCCGTTACACATCACGGCACATAGACGCAGCGGAAGCCAATATTTGTACCTTCCCATCCGGAAATATTAGGCCAACCTAAATGCGCAAAGAAGACTCCCGCCAGACTGGTTCCATTCCACCAACAACCTCCTCGTAGGACACCGTTTTGACCATTGGACAGCGGAATAACCATGCCTAATCCCTGTGCTGAATTCCAGGCTCCATTGGCAGAACCTAATATGGCTTGGTTGGTAGGAGAAAGAGTGCTTAACTCTGTCCAAGCTGCGGTTTCGGGCAGGACCGGATTCCAACCCATAGATAAGTAGTCGTCGCGAATCCACTCGGCGACGTTGCCGGCAAAATCCCAGATGACTCTGCCGTTGGAAAGAACGTGTGTACGACGTTGTAGATTCCATACGGAACTACTGCAAGACTGCCCCGTTCCCGCACAAGCATTGTTATCATCGGTGTCTGCGGCAAGAGACGCTGACGGAGAATCGTCGCTATGGCCAGTATTCAAACTTCCAGAACCAACACTTCCACCGGACCAATTTGCATTCACCATCACGATATTTCTCGCAATGGCCTGCCATTGAGCATTGGAGATCAGATCATACTTAGACCCGAGATCTCGGCAAGCCTTCCAGGCGCCCCCTCCTCCGGATTCACCACGAAGAATAGAAGTCCAAGGAGCACCACTGGCCTGGGATGTGGGCACACCACCAATATTTTTTATTTCATACTTGGCAACACAGAAATTTTGATTGGCATATCCTGCCATCGCGGGCACAAGAATATAATTCGCCGGACATGGATCATTCATGCTTGTCCACAAGCGTGCCGCCGATTCACCACTCATGTTGCCGGCATTATCAAAAGCCCGAACTTTAAAATAGTAACTTGTGTTTAAATCTAAAGAAAGACCCGTCACCGCTGAACCACTCGCCAGCGGTGTCCACGAACTCATGCTAACGTCATCCGAGGTCCTGAAAATCTTCACCTCATAATAAGCCACACCAGCCCCCCCTGCATCCGTCGACGCGGTCCATGACAACGGAGGGGTTTCTGTTAATTTATCCGGCACAGCTCCAGCCAACAGATCCGCAGGGGTAGTGGGAGCGGTGGTATCTGCGATCCAACCATCTCCTTGAACTATCGATGACACATTTCCCGTATTATCGACCGCTCTGACTTCAACGGCATAAGCGGTGTTATTGGCAAGTGGTAATCCCGAAAAGCTTCCACCTGTAGTGAAGTTTTCCCAAGAGGTCAGAGGCGTCCCATCGGCTAACTTCACGATCCGAGCTTCATGTCTATTAAGTCCGCTTTCGCTGTCACTTCCAGAGATAAAAGTAACCACCGGACTGGCCGTGAGAGACGATAGATAGCTCTGATCGACGAGGGCCGAAGGCGCCGCCGGCGCCACACTATCAATCTTGGCAGACACGTGAACCAGGGAGCTATTGCCGGCACTGTCTTGGGCCTGGACATGCAAATAATACGTTCCAGAGCCAGAGCTTTGTGTCGCCGTTGTCGTAGAACTAAATGAAGTCGCTGGCGTGCTGACTGCGCTCATATCGACGAGGTGCCTGAAGGTGCAGGTCTCACTACAACTCCAGTTCCATGTCTTAGAAGTTCTCCAAGTGCCATCATCACTTAGACCTGTGATTGTAGGTGCCACACTATCATAAATTCGCGTCAGATCTGTCGCCGCCGCATTTTCGTTACCGCCGGCATCTAAGGCGATACGATCACTGATGGCGACAGTTACGGAGCCTTGTCCCAACGGCGTTACCACGAAATTATAAATTGCGCCGGAACCGCTTAACATCGACGCGATACCATTTGTGACACTCACATCGTCTAATGCAAAACCTGTCACATCCTCTGAAAACGTCGCCGTCACCGTCATCGTTGAAGTATTAAATTCTGTTGCGGCAGAACTTGAAAGAGACAGCATGGGGGATACACTGTCATAAATTCTAAGCAGGTTTGCCGCCGCCACATTGGCATTTCCCGCAGCATCTGTGACCACCGCTGCGCCTACGGACACCAAAATGGGGCCCTGACCGGAAGGCGCTACCGTAAAGCTATAGGTTGTTCCGGATCCGACCCATTCGGAAGCCACACCATTCGTAACTGAAATATCACTGAGTGTGAATCCCGCGACGTTTTCTGAAAACGTTGCCGTCACAGACATTGTCGGCGTGTTAAACGTGCTTCCTGCGGTGGAGGTCAACACTAAGGAAGGTGGCACTCGATCAACTACTAAGAGATTCGACGCCGTCGCGGAGAACTCGCTTTGCCAGTGGCCAGCTACATTTTTTCCCAAAGCACAGACCAGGTAAGTTCCGTCTGCAGCAATAGAAAAAGTATAACTTGTGCTAATGGCGGCTTCAGGGGCTGAGGTAAAATTGGCGCCGGTACAGGTGGACTGATTGTGCAACACCACTGCTTTATAATGGGTGATGCTTGGTCCCCCAATAGTGACAGTCCGATCCACACCACTGTTGCTGACGATGCCTGCCGGGACAAAATCACTGATCGTCGCCATCGCGATACTGCTATCTTTTTGCCACGTATATTCATAAATATCTTCCGCCGCCTGGCGATTTCCAGCGACGTCTTTACTCCAAACACAAAGCTTAAGAAGAGTATCGGCAAGGCCAGAAATATCAGCTGCCAGAACATTCTCAACATTTTCCCAAATTCCGTACCCCGTTGCGATATCGGAACAAGTGACACTACTAGCTGGTCCCACCTTATAGGCATACTGTTTGACATCAACCCCCGCCACAGAGGACGAAAGATAAATTTGCGGCGAAGGCGATGTCGGTAGACTTGCCAGCTGTGCAACATCAGGACGAATTGTGTCTTTCTGCGTGCTTCGGCTGTGCGTACTTTCATTTCCAGAAACATCTGCAAGCTGAGCACTCAGATTGACGACACCATCAGCTAACGAAACCAAGTTCAAATTAATGCCAAAGCTTCCACCACCGCATAAAATCGGCCATCTTAAAAGACCGCCTTCGATATAAACAAATTGACCGCTTTCACTGCAAGTTCCGCTGACAAAAAAATTTTCAACGTTATCTAGATTTATGTAGCTAACAAGCACATCTAGCTGCACCAAAGGCGGAGTGGTGTCTTTGGTTACAACCCATGAACGAGACCTCCCGTTGTCAGCAGTAAAAAGAAGTACACACGGCCCTTCTGGCAGCGTAGAAAGGTCGACATGTCCGCTGAAGACACCCTCCACACAAGGCAGTACTGTTTCGATCAAAGGATCTGAATCCGCCACCGCCAAAACAACTTGCGTCGCCCCCATCGGACAAAGTCCTGAAATGGGGAAGGTTGCCACATTATCAATATTCACGAAGCGAGGGGTTGATTCTACACCTAAAAATCCCGAATTCTTCTCGAAGCTCGAAAGAGAAACCTCAATCCCGCAGCCCGACGAAATCAGGGCTAGCAAAAATACAAGAAAAAACAGGCAATTTTGAGACATCTCTCTCCAATGAAAAAGAAGAACACTCAAAAATATCGGACCATCTTTTGGGGAACTTGAATAAGTTGGCATAAAGTTTTGCTCGCTGCGTGAGCGCGCCGACCCGCCAAAAGCTTTCCTTCAAGGAAAGACTCTTCTAAGAGCTTTATTGCTAATTCTTAAGACCTTTTTTTCCGCGATCAAAGCGGATAAGCCAAAGTGAGCCCGGCGCATCCGTCACTACCACTAATTTGCCATCATAAAAGATGGGTGTCGCCGTGACTCTCCCGTCCAGTTTGATTTTATGAATTTGATCGTTGTCGGTGTTCAATTGACAGAGTTCGTCTTCACCGCAACCAAAAAACAGATCTTTTCCAAGCTGAAGCAGTCCTGATTTGATGCTTCTTTCGCCGGTCTTCCACTCTTGTACGACGTTTCCATCCGAAGGATTTACTTTCTTTAGAAGGCCCTGACTATTCCCATAAAAAACATGTTTGCCCTGCGGATCCCAAAGAGGCGTTGACATATTCTGTCCCCCGTCTTCAAGCTGCCACAAGATTTTACCATTCAGATCCATCTTTCCCAGACCCCGTTTCCAATCAGAGAAATACAGGGAATGGTCAGCTACAAGAACACTGCTTTTGATCGGCTCTTCATGTACGGAATACTCAGCCTTTGTTTTGCCGTTATCAAGATCCACGACTCTGATTTTTCCATCATTACTACCAAAATATAAATTCTGACCTAGAACCGAAGGCGATGAATGGGATTGATCCGGAAAAAGATCCGACCGCCATATTAAAGATCCACTTTGCGGATCTAAAGCCACCAGCATCCCGCCCCATCGTTTCAAACTATTAAATTCGGTGTTAATCACCAGCATATTCTGCGACAGCAAAGGCGAAGCACCGATCGCATCTCCTAGTTTACGAACCCAGATAAGATCCCCGGTCATTTTATCAATTTTGTAGAAATCACCGGAGTAAGTTCCTAAAAAAATAGCTTTATCCCAAAGAAGTGGCGTCGAGTGAATTCCGAGCGGTGTGTTCTGAAAGATGAAGTTCCAAAGTATATTTCCGTCCCAGTCAAACTTCGTTAGACGACCGCTATCACTAGCAACATAAAATCCAGTTTCATCGGCTACGGGTGTCGACTTCGCCGCTGTGTGCACACCTGAGTTGAACTGAATCAGCTTTTTGGTTTGTAAAACAGCTCCTACCGATGCGCTAAAGACATTGTTGCGTTCCGGCCCACCTAAAAAATGTTCAGACAAAGAGCCTTTCACCTCAGGCGACAAAGAGTCATTGACGTGAACGACAGGTGCGACACCTTCAGCAAATGTCTCACTTTCCTGAATATTCACAAAATCGTGAGGTTTCAGAGCGTGGGACTCTTTACGTGAAGCACAGACATTTTTTTCCTGGATCAATGAGGTCCACTGTTGATCTGACGATCGTTTCGCAAAAAGGTATAAATGCGCTTCGCCATCGAATCCCCCCGACTTGAGTTCCCGACATTTGGATTTGGCAAACTGCCAGTACACCAGGGGTTCACAATGAATTCTGATGGTCCGAAAGGTACCAGATCTATCGTTCAAGGCTAATTCGGTCCACTGCTGCTTCTGCTGATAGAAAAGATATCCCTGACACTGCGAGTGCGCATCGATCATGTTCAAAGAAAAATAGCGCCCTTCGCCGGTCAAAGCTTCATCCCCGCGAATAAGATATCCGGGAAACTGCAAGCCTACAAAAATCCCCAATAAAATCGCCCCTGCTTTTTCCTGTCTCAGGTCATGCCAAATAGCCGAGCCATACTTCTGACCAAAAACAAAAATCGTCAAAAGAAAGAACATCACTAAAGGATAAAAGTATCCAACCTGATGCCAGGAATAGAGATGAAAGAAAAATAGCAAAATTAAAATGGCGGAGTGAAATCTTTTGGAAAACAAAAACCAAATTAACAAAAGCTCTAGAACAATGACAAAAACTGTTAGTACCTCGATGGGCACCACATGATTTAACGGCGCCATCAGCATTGCACTTCCTGAAATCCACTCTTTCGAAAGTTTCAATACGCCGGCAAAGAAGTAAAACAAGACGATGATAACTTTTAACAGGGACTCCTTGTTGCGCGCAAAAAGGTAAATAAGCACACACCAAAAGGGCATCCAATGATAATTCCCCATCAATCGATAATCTTGAACGAACAAAAGGGCCTTAAAAAAATACCCTGCAAAAAGCCAAACGAAATGGGCTTTCTGATTTCCTTTGAGCAAATAAAAACTGCTGAAAATTGCACAAGCCACCATGGCCCATAGAAAACCGGAGGAAAGGACTTCAGAAAAAGGCCTTAGAACATAACATGACGCAAAGAAAGGCCAACAAATGGACAGCTTCTGTTGCAAAATAAAGGGCACATCATTTTTCCAAAAGAATGCCGACAGCAACAGAATAAAATTCAAAGCCAAACCAAATTCGAAAAGCGCGGGGCGATTCTTGAAAGAGTCCAGCGAGAAATACATTGAAAGCTTCTTGATCATCTTTCAAACTATAACAGACTTATTCTGGAGAGCAAATGCAACAATATCATCGACTCATCACAACTTCCGCGGCACTGGTTGTGTTAGTGCTTGGGATGCACCTTCTGCTGATTCAAGGAGTGACCGAGTTGCATTGGGCCACCCTTGCCGGCTTTTTGTTAGCGCTCTTCGGCGAACATCTATTCAAGAACCTCTTCGCTCCTAAATTGAGTGCGCTTGCCCTACTGGTGTTGCAGATCACTCTAGTCTTTATTTCAATCTATCGCGTCCATCGCGGCGGTCCTTTAGACACCGTCTTTCTTTCTTTAACCTGCTTCTTTTTGATGGTTGCCTCGGTCGTGTTTTTAAGGGCAAACGCCCGAAGCCTCTCCGGCCCACAAAAGGGGCTGCTTTTCTTTGCCGGTCTGGTATCCGCGTTCAGCGTTTCTTGGATCGATACCTATTGGCTTCTTCTTTTGGCGTTCACCACCGTGTTTCTTTGCCCACAAAAGAAAACCTTAAACGGACTCTTACTCTATTTAGGCGGCCTCTTCATCTGCACGTTCCTAACCCCTTATCGCTACAGTGAATACTTTTTAACACGATTTTTAGGCAACGACGCTAAGTTTGAAATTATCCATTTATCGTCCAGCTACGGCGAGCTTCACTTCATTGCGCGCACCGAAAGAAAAGCGCCCGAGATCGTCTTTGACATCGCCAAACAATTCAGCTTTAAAAAATCGGATTACTATTTCCATAACTCCCGCCTGCGACAAAACATCAGCGCCAAATACTATACGGCCGCGGCGGACTTTGCCGCAAGTACGATAAAACCAGCGAAGCACTGTTTGATCATTTCTTCCGAAGTCGGCCAGATTGCTCAAGGACTTATTTCGGTTTGTAAAAGGATTGATATCGCCTCTGTTGATCCGGCTTTCAAAATTCTACAAAAAGCCTATTGGGCGCAAGGGTCACATCAATTCCTTGAGAAGATCAATTGGGTGCGAAGAGAATCCTTTCCGGCTCTGCGTGACGGTCATTATGACGTCATTTTTGGCGATTGTGACGATATTGAATTTCACGATCTAGCTGAATCTAATAAATTTGTCTTTTACTGCTCTCGCTTCAAAGATCTTAAAAGCCCGCATAAGGGCCCGAAGCGAGTCACCTATTCTTCCGCGTTCGGCGACAGCTTATCAATTCCTCAAACCCTCATGTCCGAAAACGGCAAGAACGACTTCTATAAGGAAGTCGCTCCGCATGCATTCACTCAATAGAGTGACAGCCTTTGCAACAAGAGGCTAGTACTCGACGAGCACAAAGCCTGGGGCACCTATACCACCGCCGCCATAGCAAGTATTCCCACCGTTTTCACCACTGCCGCCACCACCACCGGCACCGTAGGAACCACCATTTCCACCTTTCCAATTGCCATTACTGTAGCATGAACCACTGCCGCCGCCACCGCCACCGCTGTTAACGGTCGTAAAGGATGTTATCGTTACACTCGCACCATCGACGCCATTAGTGCTAGCTGCACCGCCGGATCCAAGGGCGGCACCACCACTACCAGCGCCACCGTTTCCTCCATAGCTATTTCCAGAACTGCTTAACCCATTGGCGCCATTGCCATTGAAACCACCACCAGATCCACCTCCGCCGCCGGAGTAGCTGGTGTTACCAGTATAGCCGTTCCCGCCACTTCCACCACTGCGTTGCACGGACCCACCAGTGCCAGTGCCACCGGCGCCACCGGTCGTATTTATTCCACTTTGACCACCCGTTGCACTGATCAAAGAACCAAACGAAGACGTGCCGCCAGCCCCGCCTGCCCCGCCCGCACCGACGGTCACGGTATATTGTGCTCCTGGCGTGACAGAAAAAACACCGTGCGCATATCCGCCACCGCCACCACCTGCGCCGCCGCCGGCCCAGACTCCAGAAGCGCCATTTCCCCCGGCACCGAGGACACTGACGCGAATTCGTGTCACACCTGCTGGAATAGTGAATGTCGTAGAGCCGGGCGTACTAAATGGCAGAGCTGTATTAAAGGTAGGGCTGCCACTATTTGAAGAACTGGTGAAGTAGTCCCAGCTCGTTCCATCACAGATGATTATAATAGTGTCGTATTGATAAAGCGCCACGGAGTTCACGGTATTGATAGTCTCTGCACCGTTCGCCTGAACTGTGACCGTGCCTGTGCCGGCATTTTTAAATCCGACCATAAAGCCAGCGCCCGCAGTGGCTGCAGCAGGTAACGTGAAAGTGATTGAGCCGGTTCCTTTGAAGTAGGTCGACTTATCAGCGGTGGTCACCGTGTAGTTTGCCGTTTTTGCTGACGTCACCCAGGCGCCGCCCGCGACGGCCCATGAAGCCACGCCATTGGCGTCTGAAGTTAAAACTTTTCCCGCACCTTGATTCGTGTCAACGATCTTCAGAGTTGCCCCCGCAGCGCCGTTGACTTCAAGTTTCGCCGTCGGAGATACCGAACCAATACCGACATTCCCCGCCGAAGTAATTCGCACCCGTTCCGTACTAAAGCCACCGGCCCCTGCATTCGTTCTAAATACCAAGGAAGACGGCACACTATCGGAAGCGGCGTCTTGTTCAAGAATACCCATGATCCCTGTGCCCTCTCGATAAGTACTTCCGTCGTAAAAATATGTGAAGGCTTTAAATCCAACGTCCTGTGCTTTACTCACGGTCGGAGCCGCCATCGTCCCTCGCGCTGAGTACGAATTGATTCGACCACTTAAAAGTCCCGTACCTGCTGCCGCCAATGAAAGAGAGGAATCATTTCCATCTTTTACAATTGATAGTTCACTTGATGGAGAGTTCGTTCCGATCCCGACTTTCCCAGAGAGTCTATACACATTCGTACCATCTGTGGACCAAGAGCCGACATCAGAACCCAATTTTGCCGCAGTCACGGCACTGTCAGCAATCTTTGCCGAAGTGACGGCATTATTGGCGATAGTCGTCCCCACGCTTCCTGCCGTCGTTGTAACATCCCCGGTCAGGGCCGGCATGCGTCCCGCTGGCAATGTGCCCGCAGAAATATTTGCCGCATTTGTCACATCGGTTGTGGCTGACGCTGCAAGGCCACTGACTTGGCCGCTGGTGATAGCGATATTAGTACATGACAGATTATCTGTTGCCGCCGTCCAAGTTAAAGTTTGTCCTGCCGTACAACCGGCAGCCCCGCCGCCGAATGTGCTGGCGCCAGTGACTGTTGAGCGAAGATCAAACATCGAAAGAAAACTTGGCACCAAATCAGTACCGTCATATCTAAAGACTTGCCCGGCTGTTGTTGGCGCTGCACTAACGGTTTTTCCCTTGATCTTGTCAACGCTCGTTGCATTGTAGGCCCCGCTGACGTCACCAGAGAACGTTGGCATTTGTGCCAAAATTCTGGCGTCTGTCACGGTATTGAAATCCGTTATGTCTGCCGCCACCAAACTGACAGCACCGGTTTTGCCAGCTACACTGGTAACAGCGCCACCACCACCAGCCACAGCCGTCCATACTCCGTCGTCACGAAGAAATTTTGTTCCGTCAGGTGTTCCAGTCGGAGTCATTGTCGAAAGAGCACCCAAACCAAGATTCGTTCGTGCCGCCGCCGCACTTGTCGCACCCGTACCACCATTGGCGATGGCGACGGTCCCTGTGACATTCACAGCTGTCGTTGCTGAAGGCGCGTTGTAAGTGCCGCCAGAAAGCTGACCCATCACCGCACCTGAGAACCAGTTTTCAACCGCCGTCTGGGTGATATTTGCTGAAGTCTTGATAAAATTCGCATCACTGAAACCGTTCAATGTTTCAGAGTTCGTTGCGAAAGGAACACTGCGCATATTGAAGTCCATGACGATAGGATTACCATCTAACTCTAACGACATTCGCAGTTTTCTAGTATCCGCCGCGCCAGGATTGTAGCCTTGATTGCTTGCAATAACATTATTAGAAGCATCTAAACAATTAAGACCACTTGCGATGTTCACCGCATTGTTAAAAACTTGCTGAATTGTTTTACCGGGATCATCACCCGTCGGCGTTCCTTTACCCACGACTAAAGTGAAATATCCATTAGTGATATTAACACCCGTGATGTCTTCGTCGCGAAGCACACAGCCCGCCGGATTTAGAATTTTCAAATTAACGGTTAAACCCGTCACCGTCGGCAGAGTGCCGTCAGGTCTTTTGATTGAACCTTGAAAAGTATAGCCTTTAATTTGTGCGAAGGCCGAAAAGCTCTGCAAGAGTACGAGAAGCAAAAGTGTGACACTATTGCGC
The DNA here is from genome assembly GCF_000786105.1 of Bdellovibrio sp. ArHS. NCBI lineage: Bacteria > Pseudomonadati > Bdellovibrionota > Bdellovibrionia > Bdellovibrionales > Pseudobdellovibrionaceae > Bdellovibrio > Bdellovibrio sp. ArHS. The sequence goes on along the minus strand of NZ_JTEV01000016.1, from coordinate 142,787 downwards.
ATAAAAAGCTCCTTCGAGTTGATAGCCATTGCTGGAAGTTTGAGCTTCAGAAATTTCACCCAAAACACCCGTTGCCACGTAGTTATTAGGAGAGGTCACCGTTTCCCCATTTACAAAATCAGGCTCTTTGCGGTTATAGGGGTTGTCAGTGGGACCCGAAGGAAGTGCCTTATTCAATTCACTTAAACTTGCTTCCATCGAGCATGCTGAGATTGTAACAGCAATAAGTGCTATGAAAAAAAAGTTACTTACCAAGCTCATCTCCCACTTATTTACAGTCGCGTTCCAGACTGAATTTTCCTAACGTCTTTTTCAAGAAGGGATGTAGTGAGGCACCTATCCGTTCTAAAAAATTAACACTATAAAGTATCGGCTTATTCCTTCGAAACCTTAGGAAGGTTCGTCTACAAAAGGGCCTCAGAGAACAAAAATAGCATAATGTTCTCCTGAGAAACTCTCACAACTGAACCGTGATGATACGACTACTCTAACTAGACACCGACCTATATTGGTATGCGGCCCTGCGGCCTTAGATCATCTTTTTTTGGGGGGAAGTCTTCCTCTTTCACTAAGGTCTCTTTCGGCATTATTAAAATATCTATGGAAGCAAATGTTCGCTGGGAGATTAAAACATCAGCATTGGAATCTCAAGATGCGGAAGAACGTAACTAGACAATTTTCATCAACCAAACTTTATGTAAACTATAAAATAGACAGTGCCTAAGGCTTGAACGCTAGAAGACCAATAAACCCTTCAAGACGGCGGCCATGATCTTTGCATGTTGATTTTTTTGGGGGAAGATATGGAAACAAAGCGTCGAGTACTATTCATCTTATTACCGGGGATTTTGACATCTTTGGTTCTATTTCAAAACTGTTCTAACAATCCGATGCAATTTAAAGTCATCGAAGAAAGTGTGCAGTCACCAAGCGTTGGCACTCCAGATCTTAATACCGACATCATCGCTGATGACAATCCGACCCCATCCATTCCCGAGCCTGCGGCACCTCCCGCTTCAGCGCCCACTCAACCCTCTTATCCCGTTCAGGCCAGTCGAGACAACGCTCATTTGATGCGCGGTCTCGTTTATACGACAGCCATGGCGGGAGCAAAAGTGTTCTCGACTTCGGATGTTCTTCGCCCCGCAGGACTCGGAGCCGCCGTCCTCGCCGGGGGACTCTATGGTGACAATAAGGCCGACGTTTGTGAAAGTGACGAAATCCTGACTTTTGTCGTTCGATTAGTTTCATCGTCATCGACGGAATACCCGACGAATACCGTGGGAAGAAACTACCTAAAAGTGGGTGGTACGGCCGTTGCCGGAGTAGACTATCGTCTGCTGGGGCCTTTCGAGTTCGACCCGTCAGAATTAGGACGAGCCACCGGAGGCACCGTCACAAATATTTTTTATGGAACACACTTTAAAATCCAGTTGATTAACAACTCCCTCCGAGACGGGACGCGATCAATCACTTTGAGTTTAAACACCGCAACTCAGTGGATGAATAAAGCAACCGGTCAACTTTTAAATCCCCAACCTGCTTACGTGATTCAGCCTTGGGAAGAGTCGAACTTCACGATCAATATTAATGACGATGAGAATAAAGATAAAATCGTGTACGCCAGCGATATGGGGCATGAAGCGTGTCTTTATCGCAACGAACGACAGTAATCGGCAGAACTCGGGCGAAAGTTTCTTCGCCCTTTATTCGTGACTATTCACCAGAGCAAACAGTTCGAATGCAGGTAAAGGCACAATGACCATTTTCTCCGTCGTTTCTACAAGCGACACTACTTATGGCATAGGTACCCGGACAAGAAGGCATTCCCACGCTATTTGAAAGACTTATGCTCTCTACTCGACAAGTCACCTTGACAGGAACGCTTACAGGGGGACTGCTCGTCCCGCTGCTTGCTGTGCCACTCCCACTGCTGGCCGTGCCTCCTGCGCCCCCTCCTGAAGACGCCACAGCTCCTGCTTCCGCCGACGGCCCCGGAGGTCCTTGCGGTCCTGCCGGCCCTTGTGGACCCGCAGGTCCCTGTGGTCCTGCTGGACCTTGAGGCCCTGCTGGCCCGCGAAAGGCGACGGGGTCGACGCACCCATTGCTATCGGCGCTAAATCCGTTGAAGCCCGTAGGTAAATAAATTTTTCCGGCACCACCACAGGTCACCACGGGGGTCGCATTCGACAGGTAAATCCGCGACTGACGAAGCGAATGTCTTGTGGGATTAAAGAGAAGTCCCAAATCTTGGGACTTAGGTTTATAAGTAAACTCCACGCGAACGAAGTCCTGCGGACGTTTGCAATCGCTCGAACAAACGGGTTCCCAAAATAGGTTTACACGAAGAGGACAGGCATCGTCGCCCTTGGCCTCTGAGAAGGTCGAGCAAGGAGTGCCATTTGTAGCAAAGCCATTGTTCGGTTTCGTAGAATCGTAAACAAGAGTTTTTGAAGCATCATAAAGCTTGAAAGCATGTTTAGACTCGTTCACACATGCAGGACTGCCCTTTTTCAAACAATTGAATACAGATTCATTCGATGGATGTTCTATCGTAGCCGTCCAGGCGTCATCGTTCCCGATGGTCCCAAGCAAGTTCAACCGTATCTGTGTGACCGATGTGGTCAGGTTAAACTGCATCATGCTTTTGTTCATTTGTTGGCTTAAAGAAGCGACAACAGACGCCATGAATCCGACAGCTCCAATTAAGACTAATACTTGAACAAGGATGGATCCCGCCTCAGAGGTTCTCTTCTTAGGGACACTCACCTTTGCTTGCTTCGGAAAAAGGCGACGTTTCAATAGACATGAAGACCAAGAAAAAAATGTGTCTTTCAAAACAATCTCCCACTCTTTAAATTCAGACATTTCAGCTGAGGATCGTCAGAATTTCTCCGAAACACATAGATACGGATGAACTTTTCCTCTCAATCAACACTCGAATTATCGGAGCATTTCTGTGAAAGATTAGTCAAATCCACCAGGGATAGGGCACCAAGCGAACAAAAAAAAATTGAATTTAAATGCGAGAAGACCTTCCAAAGATTTCTCTGAAAAGTCTTCTCCGGGGAACTTCAGTGTCTATTACGCCACTTTTCTCTGAGGAGCTGCTGGTTCCACTGCTTCATTTTGATGCGACAAAAAGCGGGGGACGTCAGCCGCTTTCACCCCGTCGATGGCTTCAATCAGAATATGAACAGCGTTGGAGAGACTCTCAGACTGACTCGAAAGTTCCTGAGCTGAAGCCGCCGCTTCTTCGGATGTTGCCGCATTGACTTGCGTGACCTGATCCAGCTGGTTCATGGCCTTGCCGATTTGTTGGATCCCATGCGACTGTTCTTCACTGGCCGTTGCGATCTCGGAGTTAAGATCCGAAACCTTTTTTACAGAATTCACGATCTCTTCCAGAACTCGACCACTTTGTGAGGCTTGCTGACTGCCCACTTCAATCTTCGCCACACTTCCTTTTATAAGATCGGCAATGTCCTTAGCCGCTGAAGAACTTCTTTGGGCTAGATTGCGAACAGCTTCCGCCACAACGGCGAAACCTTTCCCCTGCTCTCCCGCCCGTGCCGCCTCGACAGCCGCATTCAAGGCCAGAAGATTTGTTTGAAAGGCGATATCATCTACGACACTTGTGATTTCTTCAATTTTTCGCGAGTCCTCGGAAATCACACCCATTGAATTCACCAAGAGACGAATTTCTGATTCCCCTTTGATGGCGATTTCGCGCGTGAGGCTGGCCAGTCTTGCCGCCTCTTTGGCATTGCTCGAGTTCAGTTTTACCATGGAGGTCAGCTCTTCCAAGGTGGCTACGGTTTCTTCCAATGAAGAAGCCTGTTCGGTCGAAGCGGAAGAGAGTTCTTCTGAAGCTGAAGCGATTTGCCGCGACGCCTGCGTGACATGGGTCGAGTTGTCCTGCAAATCCGAAATCACTTGGTGAATCGCCCGGCTTGCCGCTCTAAGAACCAAGAATGCCATCGTAACACCAATCAAGATCGATAACAGACTGATAAAACTCGTCAGGGTTTTCGCTTGGGAATAAGTATCGCTAGCCGCTTTTCTTGTTTTATTCATTTCTTCTATGTCGTGCTGAACCATTTTGTCGGTGGCTGCTTCTCCGGCCAAACGCAGGTCACGTCCTTTCGACAGGATAAGCTCCAATCCTTCTTTTTCTTTGCCGCCGACCATGAGCTTTACCACTTCGGCATTTGTTTTATGCCAGTTTTCATAGACCGCGACAAATTCGTCAAGATTCTTAGCCGCATGAGGATCGGAATGCTTTTTTCTTTCGTTGATCAAATCGCGGATTTCTTTGTCCCTTTTTACAATCAGCTCGGCGACACGGGCCTTACCTTCGAGCGTATCGTAAATCATAAAATTTCTTTCATTGATAATCTGCGTGTAAAAGATCTGTCGGATCTTTTCTGCCTCCATCACACTTTTCACGCGAACGTCAGTGATTTCTTCCAGGGAGCTATTTATGCCTCCCATCTGGTACAAGCTCATTCCGGAAATACAAATGCTCCCAAGTATTAAAATACTTATGACAAAAACTATCTTTAAGTTGAGACTCCACTTTTTCATTGCGCGATCCTTTATTCTTAATCCACCGGGGTGTGACGCTTAATGTTCGGCCCTGGGATCGTAATTCTTTAGATACAAAACGAAACCGCTTTCACTTTCCCTGACGAAAACCAATGTCCTAAATGTCTTTAGGACATCTAGGACATCGTTCCCTTGGGCTGAAAAATCATATTTTCGAGCTGGTATAATCCTGGGGGTCAGGTAGGATAAATCATGCTTGGTACCTACTCCCAACTTAACTCTGATGCCTTAAAACAGAAAATTAGCTTGCGAGAAGTCACCCAAACTCAACTTGCAGAATTTCTTGCCGTGAATATTAAGACCGTCCAAAGATGGGTCAACGGGCATGTCACCAAGGTCAAAACCGAAACTGTGCAAAGAATGAGTGATTTTCTTCAGTGCCCTATTGACGAGATCACCTTCCCCGAAAAAACGGTCCGCGTTCTTGTCAAAAACAAAATTCTTGATGAACTTTTCTCTAAGGACATCGTTCGGGCCTTACATTCCACCAAAAAATGGGACTCTTATTTGAATATCCTGAAGGAGTTTGAGGGAGTTCCTCTTCCTACTGATCAGGAAGCCCAGCTTTTCATGCACATAGGATACATCAAATATCAGTTGGGGCTGTATCGTTCAGCGAAACGGTATCTGCAAAAAGCTTTGGCTTTGTCACGGGCCGTGCAAGACTCGCGCATGACGGTCCACGTTCTCTGCTATCAAAGCTCTACATTTTTAATGCTGGGAGAAATTTCCGAGGCAACACAAAGCCTGGAACAAGCCCTGCAAGTACTTCAGGATACGCCGAACTCTCTTTTGCGATCAGAGGTTCTTTATCGCCAGGCGAAGATCCACCTCGCCCAAAACGATTTTATGATGGCCAATAGTCTTCTCAGAAAGTCTATTGCCTTAGAGCTTCGCACGCGCCACTCTCCTCGTCGCGGCATTTCGTTGAAGTATATCCAGTTGGCGCGCTTAGAAATCCGGCGCAAGAATTTTTCTCAGTCTGGCAAATACTATCACCGCGCTGAATGGCACGCCCGCCGCAGTAACTTCAGAATCACGGAAGCCGTTGCCCACTATGGACAGGCTTTGGTCGCGTTTCATTTCGAGGACGCTAGCATGGCGCGAAAACATCTGGAGCGCGCTCGCCAACTGGCCGGAGGCAAAAGCGAAATCCAAAAGAATCAGAAGCTTCTGCAAATCGAATTTATTTTTGCGATCCGTGAAAAAAACTTCGCCCTTTGCCAGAAGATCCTGCAATTACGCTATTCGCTAAACCGCCGCTCGAAACTTCTTGTCGTCAACACCGTCAAGATGGCCGTGATCTTAGAACGGGTTTCTAAAGGCGCCTACCCCGCACGCGAAAGCTGGATTTTAACCGCTAAAAAATACGCTAAGGCTCTTTCTAAAAGCGCCAATCAGGAACAATTCCGCAAGCTTTTAAGAAACTCTTACGAACCCAAAGGCCAGTTCGAAGACATTTTGGGTTATCTTATTCTTTAAGAAAATGCCGCCCACAAGAAAAAGAGGTCACTTCGCGAATGATCAACTAAGAGAAATAGGTGTTGGCGTTGGGGATCTCTAAAAGTTCCTGCAAGAATAGCGAAGGTATTCCCTTCCTAGTCAATAAAAAGGCCTTTCTTTTCGCCCTTGTTAAGGCGACATAAAAAAGGCGTCGTTCTTCGGCATAAGGAAAGACGTCCGCTTCTGGCATGTACATTTGCACAAAGGGATGATCATTTTTTATGGATGGAAACCCCATGGGACCACTGTTCATACCCAATATAAATACATAGTCGGCTTCAAGGCCTTTGGAGCCATGAAAACTCGTTCCTAAGATTTCCAGATTTTTCGAATATACCTTGTTCCACTCACGTATTTTGCTGGGATGCGGAAGCAAGTAGTTATACCTACTTAAAATAAATACTTTGGCTCGCTCATTTTTAGCGGTGAGTTCTTTTGCTAAGACCTGTAACTGCTTTTCGATTTCTGGGAAGGCTCCATAATCCGAGTCATAGCTCAAAACATCCAAAACACCTTTCCTTCTGTTGTCATGGGCAACCACGGCCTTCTTCTTTTGCAGAGGATTCTTTTGCACAAACCAAGAGGCAGCATCAGCAATTCCTTGATTGCTTCGAAATGTATTTGTCAGAAAAAGCTCTTGTGTCACACCAAAATACTTTTCTGCCCGCGTAAAGATGTCCAAATCCGCTCCGGCGAAGCGATAGATCCCCTGCCAATCATCGCCGACAGCGAACAAAGACGCCTCGGCATGCTGGTCTAGAAGAGCCTTCACCAGACGTCTGCGCCCTTGAGAAATGTCCTGAAATTCATCAATACAGATAAATTTATAGGGACTTCTATACGCTCTATTCTCGACATAAAGTGAAGCCCTAATTAGCATCTCTTCAAAATCTATAAGATTGTTTTTCCTTAAGGCGTGCTCATATCTTTTGAGGACCGCAAGAACCAAGTTGTGAAATGCCTGACTCAAAAAATCAAATGGTTTCACGTCGAGATTCTGGGATGTCTTGCCCTGATTGCGGATCTGCTTAATAATCGTCGCAAAATGTCCAATCAGAGCGTCTTTTGCTTCCGCAAATTCAGCAGATTCCGAATCAAGGTTTTTCGGCTCAGGATTCAAACCGAAAGTGCTCAATTGCGCTTTTAAAAAGGGCAAAACACTGCCATCTAAGAACATCGAACTATGAGTCTCAAAAAAACGCGTCTGACTTTCTTGAAAATACTTTCTTTTCCACTCTACGATTGAAACATACTTCTCGCCAATAAAAGCCGGCGCTTCGCCGTTTCTATCCAAAGCGAAGTGCTCGTGATAAACATCCACATCAGGATAATAAAAATCCGGATTGAAATGACGGCGTGTTCCTTGCTCTTCGCCATTTCTGAGAATTTCCGTTTCCTTTTCGTACACATATTTAATGTTGTGCAAATAAAGCCAATTTGCGATGATCAGCTCCTCCAATGACCGAACCTGTTCTCCATTTAAAGTCCTTAAAGACGGAGTTCTTTCGCGAGCGCTGTTTTTCATTTCCATCGTGTCAGATAAATCGTCATTAAATAAATCTTGATAGTAGACACGCTGCTCATAACTTGTGGCATTCCCAAACATCAGTGTTGAAACAAGCAAAGTCATTTCAGCATCACGCGCGGGATCCAGACAGACTTCCTTCACAATATCTTCAAGAACAGTTTTAAAAAGATCGCCCTTATGCGCCCAAGGAGCCAACTGAGGTCTCGCCCCTTCGACCGTTTGAATTATCAGCATTCCCAAAGAATGAAAAGTCCGAATGTCCGGAGTCATGCGCATATTCTGTTTTGCCAAAGCTTCTGCAAAGCGATTCTTAAGTCCTTCGGCTGCCTCGCTGGCAAAGGCCAGCATCAGAATTTCTTGTGGTTCGAAGTACTTCTTCTTAAGAGCATAAATGGCTTTGCCAACCAAAGATGATGTTTTTCCCGACCCCGCCGAGGCGATTAGAATATTCACATCTTGAAAGTATATAGCGGCCAGGCGCTGTTCTTCAGTCAAAGGACGCGCTTCGACACTGTCAAAGATTTTTCGATGCCGATCTAATTCTTGCTTTACAAAATCCTCATTACGTTGCCGCACAAGCTCTTCGAAATGAAATTTAAGACTTAAAACCGCTTTGATTTTCAATAGTAAAGAACTGACTTCGAAGTGAGATCCATCTATAGATTGATTGCGATCAAACTTACCGAGAAGAACGAAAAACTCTTCATCAAATTTTTGGTTCCAATTCCGTGCAAAACAATCTTTTTTTGATGCACTAATATAGAAATCTGAGCGCAAAAAGCCTTCGCTCATCTCGAAGCACTCGTTGATACGAGTCTTATTATTTAACAGTATTCTTTGAGATTGTTCTTTTAGAAAAACCTGTAGACGATCGTATGTCTCTTTTTCGACCCCGACCAACTTTAAAACTGCGGACCTTCCAATCAGTGTCACTGAGCCAAACAAAAATCCCGGCTGATATTGAATTTCTTCGGTTTCAACCACGTCCCATTGCCTACTTTTAAATATCCATTTTAAGACGATGGCGTCACCTGAAGCACGCAACGACCACCGTCCAAACCACAGCGTAAGGATATTCCATAATAATGAGGAAGTTCGGGATAACTCATGCATAAACAGCTTGAGGTGTATCGGCATTTTCGAAGTGATTTAGAAGCTACGATCGCGCCGAAACTAGATTTTTCAAACAAATCTATACTTAAGGACTAGTCCAACTGGAAGGGTTTATTTCCGACTATTCCAAGACTTGTATCAAGATGAAAAAACACCAGACTAAACGTTGATGTATAAAAAGATCAAGGTGATCACAACTGGCAATAGAAACGTCAGACCCAGCACTAAAAGTGTTTTAGATCGCACATTCTTTTCTTCATTTTGGATCTTGGAATCTGTAATCATTTTATTCCTTTTAAAAGCAGGCTGACCTAGTTTCAGACTATTATCGGTTTTCTTCGTATAGCCAGGGTATGCTAGTCTCCTACGAAGAATACTACCTGTCTACCTTAAACAATGTCGCCCTTCTATTCACCGACCGGTTTCACTTTCAGCTCCTTGGCCGCATTTTCGAGACTGCCTAAGTTCGTTAAATCCTTAAAACCAAGTTCCCGCATAATGGCGATGGCCTGACCTGATCTATTACCACTACGACAATAAACTTTATAACTATCTTGACGGCTCAGCTCGGAAACCTTTTCGCGAAAATTCGCATTTAAAAGATCTACATTAAGAGCATTAGGAATATGACCCGCCGAATACTCTTTAGGTGTTCGCACATCTAAGACGACATCCTTGGCATTAGCTTGAAAGCCAAACGATGACATAATAAGAAAACCTGCAACAATAACATTTCTTCTAAAGCCCACAAAACCCCAACATATTCTTTTTGAAAAGCCTATTCATCTTCTGTATTTCCGCCCTATTTTCACATCAAAAAAGCACGAAAACATAAATGCTTTTATCCAACTGTCCAAACACAGATTGAAACCCAATATACCCATACAGCTATAATTGAAAATACTCAACCGGGAGCTTTGATGGCGCCGCGGCCTATTTTGACATGCGAAAACCTGACTAAAGAATATCTCATGGGGGAAGTGAAAATTCAGGCGCTGCGAGGAGTGGACCTTGAGCTTTACGACGGTGAATTCGTCGTTCTGCTGGGCGCCTCAGGAAGTGGCAAGTCCACTTTGCTAAACATTATTGGCGGATTGGATACGCCATCGGCTGGCAGGGTTAAATACAAAGAAAATGTTCTATCCGAGTCCACGAACAAAATTCTAACCCAGTACCGAAGAGATCACATTGGATTTGTCTTTCAGTTTTACAATCTTATCCCAAATCTTTCCGCTATAGAAAATGTGAACCTGGTGACCGACATCTCAATTTCACCAATGCCCAGCCTGGAAGCCTTGGCATTGGTGGGACTTAAAGACCGCAAAGATTTTTTTCCCTCGCAACTTTCAGGGGGCGAACAACAAAGGGTGGCTATCGCCAGAGCCATTGCCAAAAGACCCCAACTTTTATTGTGCGATGAACCGACAGGCGCTCTGGATCTACAGACTGGAAAACTAGTGCTTCAAGCCATCGATAAAGTGCATAAAGAATTAGGCACTTTGGTGATAGTTATCACCCACAACTCTGCGATTGCAAATCTAGCAGACCGAGTGATCTATCTTGGCGATGGCAAGGTCATAAAGCAGGAACGAAACACCAAAAAAATTCCCATCGAGGAGGTGTTTTGGTGAAGGCTCTTTCCCGTAAACTCCAACGTGACATTTCCAGTCTTCGCATTCAGATCATCACGATGGCAGTCTTACTAGCGTGTGGGACGGCGATCTTGGTGGCCTCGTGGAGTTCTTATGTGACGCTAAAAAAGGCGCAAACGATTTATTATGAACAATACCATTTTCCTGACGTCTTCGCTGAGCTCGTGAAGGCACCAAAATCAGTAGTTGAGTCTCTTAAAAACATTCAAGGAATTGACCACTTCGAAGATCGAATAATTCTTGACGCCTTAATCGATCTTCCTGATTTGCAAGAACCCGCCGTAGGCAGACTTATCTCTTTTACCGAGTATTCAGTCTTAAATAAGATACATTTAAAAAAAGGGAGATTCCCTGAGCCCGGCACTATTCCCGAAGTTATTGTCCATGAAAGCTTCGCTTCAGCTCATCGTATTCAGCCAGGCGGTCAAATCTCGTTGCAGATCAAAGGGCAAAAGAAGATTTTTAAAGTTTCTGGCATTGGAATATCCCCTGAATATGTTTACGCTCTGAGCCCCCTTGTACCCTTTCCCGATGATCTGCACTTTGGCATCTTATGGGTGGATAAAAAGGAACTTTCACGCTTGGGTGATATGCAGGATTCATTTAACAATATCGTCGCCTCGGTAAAAAAAACCGATGATGTGGATAGCGTCCGTCTTAAAATCGACCAGCTTCTTGCGGTGTATGGTTCCACGGGATCTTACGACCGATCAAAACAGATCAGTAATATGTTTATTGAAGATGAGATTCGGCAACAACGTTCAATGTCGATTGTCGTCCCGGCTATATTCATCATCGTTTCGACATTTATACTTTACACAGTTCTAAGCCGACTGATCAGCCTGCATCGGGCCCAAATAGCGACCTTAAAGTCCTTAGGATACACCTCTTTCAGCTTGGCACTCTATTATCTTAAACTTGTCAGTATTATACTTTTCCTTGGCATTGTCCCCGCGCTTGTTTTCGCCTATGGGATTGGTCAGTGGTATGCTTATTTGTATGCCCGCTATTTTCACTTTCCCAGTATTGACTTCAGTCTCTCGCCTCAGGCTGTGGTGATAGGAACACTTGCGGGATTCTTGCCGGGCTGGATCGCCTCCTCTATTTCTTTATTTAAAGTTTTCACTCTGCAACCGGCAGAAGCGATGCGCCCGCCCGCTCCCGCGAAGTTCAGCCAAAGTGTCTTTGAAAAATGGCAATTGCTGCAATTCAAAGACATACAAACAAAGATGATCTTAAGAAATGTTCTGGCAAAACCATGGAGAACCTTTTTGTCCATTCTTGGAGTCTCGGCAGCCATAGGCATTCTGATTAACGGAAGTTTTTGGACCGACATGGTCGATTTCATGGTGCAACGCCAATTTCGCGAGTCCAGCCATGAAGATATGGAAATTTCTTTTCTTCATCCCCGCAAAGAAGATGTAATTCAAGAACTAGCACGTATCAAGGGCGTCTATCTTATTGAAGGCCTCCGAACGGCTCCCGTAAAAATGACTTATAAGAATATAGAAAAGATCACCGTTATAAACTCACGAGAAAACGCCGATTCATTAAGACCCATGATTGATAAAGAAGGGATGCATCTTCAGCCCAAAGAAAATCAAGTTATTCTCAGTCAGTACTTCAACAAAAAATATGGGATAAAAGTCGGAGACACTGTCTATTTTGAACTGACCGATCGCAGTAAGCCGAAATTCTCTGCGGTAGTCGGTGGGTTTATTGAAGATGTGGTCGGCGCATCAGTCTATGCAAACAAGTCAGACCTGCACCGATGGCTTTCTGAGCAACCCAATATCAACACCGTTTATCTGAAGGTAGATCCTCGCTGGAACAACGAAGTCTATATTAAACTTAAAGAGTTTCCAGAGGTTGCCTCTATCGGCGTCCGCAAGCTTCTGCTTGAGAGCTTTACAAAAAATTTATCTGACATGATCCAAACGTTCACGGTTGTTTTAGTGCTTTTTGCAATGACAATTTCAGCGGCGGTTCTATTTAACATGGCAAGAATAACTCTTTCCGAAAAATCTTGGGAACTGGCCAGTATGCGAATCATGGGCTTTGATATACCCGAAACTTTTAGGGTCCTCTATTTAGAATTGGGTTTTCAAGTTTTAGCCGCATTGTTCCCGGGCTTGGCTCTTGGATATGGGCTGTCCTATCTTAGTACTGTCTGGATACATACCGACACCTTTAGTTTTCCCCTAGTAATTAACACTGAGACTTACGCCAAAGCCATTGTTACTATTGTCATCATCTATGCAGTGACGGGATTTTTTCTTTATAAGAAAGTACGTTCATTGAGCATGGCAGAAGCTCTGAAGGTTAGGGATTGATATGCCATCAAAGGTTCGTTTTTTTTCCCGATTTATCTACGGATCCTTAATAGTTTTACTGGCTGTCTCTTTATGGCTTCTTTTCAGGGAAAAATCCGTTTTCGTCAACACGGTCAAAATAGAAAAAGGAGATTTCGAAGAATACCTACGCGTCGACGGTGTTATTAAATCAAAGACCAAAACAACCGTGACTGCTTTTACCACTGGTGATCTTGAAAGAGTTGATTTGAAAGTGGGCGATCATCTAAAAAAAGGACAATATATTTCAACTTTAAAGTGGGATTTTAAAAGAACCATAAAAAGTCCCGTTGCTGGAGTTGTTTCTAAAGTCCATCGCGAATCCGCCGGCCCCATTCAAAGAGGTGAGCCCATCATTGACATCATCGACGCCGACAATTTTGAAATTATCGCAAAAGCCTTAACAACTGATGCCACCAGGGTTTCCGTAGGTGCTCCTGTCAAAGTCACAGGCATTGGATCCGGCGAATTAATTCCAGCCCAGGTTGTGCTTATTAGCCGAGCCGGTTACGTCGAAACCTCAGCACTGGGTGTGGAAGAAGAAAAAACCGACATTCACATGAAGTTTACCCAGCAACCAAAAACTCTTATTGGCGACAACTTCCACACCGAACTCTTCATCAAAGTCTACGAAGCCAAAAACGTTTTAAAGATCCCCCTAGGCGCACTCTTCAAAGACGGCGACACGTGGAAGGTCTACAAAGTTGAAAACAACAAGGTCCACGCAAAAGAAGTACTCATTGGTAATAAAAATGAAAAAGAAGCCATTTTAGAAAATGGACTGAATCCAGAGGACGAAGTCGTCATGTTCCCCGACGACACGTTAAAGGATGGCGCAAAGGTCAAGAGAGCTGATCAAAAACAACGTCAGTAGTAAGAGGCCGCGGGACTGCGTCCACCTCAACAGGAACCCCGAAAAAACAAAAAGCCCTCGGCAAACCGAAGGCTTTCTAAAAAAGATTGGTAGTGAGAGGCGGACTTGAACCGCCGACCTACGGATTATGATTCCGTTGCTCTAACCAGCTGAGCTACCCCACCACACGAATCACGCAAAAGGTTGCCCGATGCGTGAGGCACGATTTTTAATTGTTGGAGTGCAGTAAGTCAATAATGGGCTTCGCGTTATAATGCGAAATTTAAATATTCCTATCTTTCCTCGCCTTAGGTCTTGACCCGGCTGGATTCTCACACTGCAATGACAGGTGTAGTAAGAAAACCACGGAGGGGGAAATACTATGAAAAAACTTATGATGGCACTGGCTGTGCCGGCGGTCCTTATTGGTTGTTCCAAGGACAATAAGCCAAAAAAACCCACATCTGGCGACGTCAGCAGCCTTTTCTGGACGCAAGAAGCCCAAGTTATCTCGATCACGGCCGTCGACGGCTCCCCGATTCAAAATGCTCAAATTTTGATCGGCGACGCTTTGGATGCTCCTTTTTCAGGCAATTTTCTAACGACGGATGCTAACGGCCAAGTAGCTCTTCCGGCGGCATGGACGACAGTGGAGGCTGTGACCGTGAGCGCTCCGGGCTATGTTCGCGCGACTTATTTTGCTCAAGAACCAGGCCCACTCACCTTCAAGCTGCGCACGCAACCCACCAGGACTCAGTATGAAGTCAAAGGGGTTTCCTCGGGCCTTCCGATCCAGGATAAAGACGGCTTCGTGGATTTCGCCTTGGTGATGCCTGCGTTCACAAAACTCGATATGCTGGCTTTTGACATTAATAAAGTGATCAGCCCGCAAACGGATCGAATTTCAGCAATGGGACAAGATATCGATGTTCCCGCCAATATCTCGCTTCCCAAACAAAGCGAAAAGTATTCGCTGTTCACGATCACTTTGGATAAACCCCATTATCGTATCTATTATGGCCAGCAAGGGATCAATCGCGTTTTTGCAGCTCGCGGCCGCTTCCCGTTTAAATCCACTGTCGACGCCCTTCGCGGCGGCGCCGAATTCTATGAGCTGATCAACGATTTCAAAATCACCGGCGGAGCAATTCGCGATATCGAAGTCAAATCGGGCCAAACAAAGCTGGATATGCCGACACGCGAGCTGAATTTCACCGAAGCCAAAGCGGTCACGGCCCCGCAATTTCGCGCAGACGAAATGTTTATCGCGGTGGGTATCGCCAATCAGTCGGGCTACATGATTCCTACGGATGTGAAAAAGATCGCGCAAGGCAAATCGGCAAACCTGAACGCGCTGACGGGCTCAGACCAAAAGATTCTTGGTGTGCTTAAAAGAACGGCAGACATGAAGAATGACAACGATCGTATGAGCGCCGCTCTTCTGCCATTCACAACCGGCACAACGCCTGAGATGCTGCCCTTGATTGCCGACCCAACGATTGCCGCTGACGGAGAAATCCTGATGCCTAAGTTCAACACGATCGCGGGCGTGAATCCGATCGCCACGTACTCGGTTCTTTCCAAAGAAGAGGAAGTTGTCCAAGGCAATGCGAAAGTTAAAATCCTTCATCCACAATGGGAAGTTTACTCTCAAAACTGGCTTGAGCGTATGAAACTGCCCCAATGGCCAAATGATCAGGCGATTGCTGGTAAAAAACGTTGGGAAGTGAACTTTGTTGGCTCCCAAACTGCTTCCCAAGCCCCTGTCGGCCCTGCTATGATTGAAGCCGCAACACATGTCACACACAGTTCGGTCTCTTTCTAAGAAAATTCTCGTATTACTTGTGATTCTCACAGGCTGCACACTATTTGGTTGCAGCCTGTTTGATAAAAAGCCATCTGCCCATCAGCGCATGGGACAAATCAGCAAACAAAAAGTTTTCTTTGCCTCTTATGATTCTGTCTGGCGAGCGGCGCACGCTGTTCTGAAATATCCTATCGCGCAAGAAAACCAAGACACGGGCGTCATCGAAACCGAATACATCAAGGGGCTTGACGGCTGGCTGCCACCCAATGAACAACGCCCGCCTTCCAGCGGCATCCGTTATAAATTGATTCTGACCTTTGCCAAAGGCACGACCCAGGGCCGCGAATCCACGCGGGTCACGATTGATAAAAGAATGGAAATTTTAAGAGATTTCTTTTCCGAGCCTGAGTCGATGGAATCCGATGGTCTTGAGGAAAAGATCATTTTCTATCGTATTGAACGCGAATTGCTGATTAACGAAGCTTTAAAACGCACCAACTAAAGAGCGATCTTTTCTTTCTTAAGATAGTCCTTCCACATTCCGACCAGCGCCGTGACCGGCATTTGCGACTTATCCAACTTCACGCCCGTCAGTTTTTCCAGACCACGCACGGCCGGCAATTGCACTCTTTGATCCTTGTCAGAAAGAAGGCCCGCAAAAATCTTCAGCTCATGATTGGCCGGTTTTTTTGCCAAAACTTCCACGATCTGGTGGCGAATCCACAGGCTTTGCGAGTTCTTGAAATTATACTTTTGGTTCAGCTCTTCCCATAAAAGATCGCGCGTTTCAGAACTGACGTTTTTTTCAAGAGCATTGACTGCGGCAGAACGCACCACCAAGGCTTTGTCTTTAAGAAGCTGCATGGCAAGCTTCTGTCCCTGCAAAGGGTTCACCTCTGTTAAGGCCACCAAGGCTGCATTTCGCATATACCATTGTTTGTGAGTTCCCGCTTTGAGTAAATCTGGTGTCGCTTTTTCTCCGCGTGCTTCGGCGGCTGCCATCAAAGCACGCCAGCGCAGACTCATGGGTTGGGACTCACTGAAAGCGACAGAAATAAAATGAGAGTAGTGTTTGTCACCCTGGCTATGAATGGCCATGCGACGGTTTTCACTTGGAAGCTTAAGAACTTCCATCGCTGAAGTTAAAGTACTGGATGAAGGTTTGGCTGCGACTGCGAAAGTACTTGAAGAAAGTCCAGCAAACACTATGGAAGCCACAAGAATTTTACTCATCACTTAGCTCTTTTTAGAAACGAAGTTTTCGAACTCATTCATCAGCTTGTCAGTTTCATCACCAGTTGCAGCAGCTTTTTCGCTGCCGTCCCCGGCTTTTTCAGCCGCTTTATCTAAGGCCTTTTGACCTTCAACGGCTGCTGCAAACTCTTTCATCAACTCATCATCAATCAAATCAGCAGAACCTGTTTCGGCAGGAGCTGCTGGAGCTTCCGGCGCCGCCACATCCACAGCTACGACAGGAGGAGGTTCCTCGGCCACAGGCTCACTGGGAACGCTTGGTTCTGCGGGTGCTTCTTCAGGCTGAACTGGTACGGGCTCTTCTTGCGGAGCCGCCGCAGTCGATGTTGCGCCCCCCGCCTTCAAAGCTTCGATTTCTTTTCTTAGGTTTTCGTTTTCTTCACGATAGCGAGATAGATCAGCAATGTCTTCGCTGATAATTTCATATTCCGCCAAACGGGCTTCAAGATCACGCAGCTTACCATCCAACTCGGCTTTTTCCGCTGCACTCAATCCGCCACTTTCCCCACCACTGGCAACCGGCGCTTGAGCCGTCGCGGCGGCTTCCGCTGCACGCAAGGCTTCTTTCAACTGCGCTTGAAGAGCTTCCACTTTCTTGGAGCTTTCACCTAATGAGGCACGCAGCTGTGCGACCTCTGCCGCAGATTCTGCAGAAGCGGCCTCACCCCCTGCGTCAGAAACAGGTGTTCGTTCCATCGCTTCTAAATCAACATCGGTGCTTAAATCATCCGTCGAAGCGGCGCGCGAGGTTTTGCTTACTCCGCCCGAGACTTGTTGATTTTCTAAAATTTTTTGTAAGGTTTTTTCCAATTGAGCCGCATCCAATCCACTATGAGATTCGGCTCCTTCCTCTTTGGATCTTTTCGCAAAAAAACTGCGATAGGCCAGGAAAAGAGACAGAAGAATCACAAGAGCAATCAAGCCCTCGATGATGAGCGTATTATAATGATCCCAGAAGGAGAGGAATTTATCCATTGTCACAGTCAAAATTGTCCCTTATCCCATCCCCTCCGTCAACCTATGTACATTCTGGAAGTCTACTGGACCTTTGAATGAAGGTAGTGATAGGGTAGCCCTTATCGAGGTGATACATGTCTCAACGCCCTTTTGACCTACTCATCCAAGGCGGAACTTGCCTGCTGCCCCACCCAACCTCTACAGGTTTGATCGAACAACAGGCCGACATCGGCATCCGTGATGGCCGCATCGAAAAAATCGCCACCTCCATCCAAGAGCCCGCGCAAAAAACCATCAAAGCTATGGGCCTTCATGTTTTACCGGGAGTCATCGACAGCCAGGTCCACTTTCGCGAGCCGGGGTTGACTCATAAAGAAGATCTGGAAACCGGAACCCGGGCAGCCATCCTCGGTGGAGTGACGAGCATCTTTGAAATGCCAAACACCAACCCAGGCACCACGACCGTCGAAGCTTTTCAAGATAAACTGAACCGCGCTAAAAACCGGGCGCATTGCAACTATGCCTTCTTCATCGGCGGCGCCCACGACAACGTCAATAACATCGCGGAACTGGAACTTTTACCTCATTGCTCCGGGATAAAAATTTTCATGGGAAGTTCCACCGGAACGCTGCTTGTGGAAGATGACGAAACCTTGGAAAGAATCCTTCGCCAGGGCCATCGCCGGGTGATTTTTCACTCCGAAGACGAGATGCGCTTGCGCGAACGCAAGCACATCGCCACGGAAATGGCTGATCCCCACTATCATCCCGTTTGGCGAGACGTGGAAACTGCGGTGAACTCGACCACCCGTCTTTTAGAACTGGCCCGCAAAACCGGTCGTAAGATTCATGTCTTGCACGTGTCGACCGGCGAAGAGATGGACCTTTTAAAAGATCAAAAAGACATCGCGACGGTCGAGGTGCTTCCACAGCATTTAACTTTGTATGCGCCTGACTGTTACGACAAACTGGGAACTTATGCGCAACAAAATCCTCCTATTCGAGAAAAGCGCCACCTGGATCGCATTTGGAAAGCCGTTTTGGACGGCACCGTTGATGTGATTGGCTCAGATCATGCGCCTCACACCAAAGAGGAAAAAGAAAAGCCTTATCCTTCCAGTCCTTCAGGAGTTCCGGGCGTTCAAACGCTTATCCCAATCATGTTGAATCACGTCAACGAAGGTCGCTTAAGTCTTTCCCGTTTTGTCGAGATGGTCACAATGAACCCCGCCCGCGTCTTTGGGGTCGTCAACAAAGGGTTCTTAAAACAGGGCTTTGATGCCGATCTGACATTGGTGGATCTAAAAAAACAAACGACCATTGATAACTCTTGGATCGCCAGTCGCTGTGGGTGGACACCCTTCCACGGGATGCCGGTGCA
Source organism: Bdellovibrio sp. ArHS (assembly GCF_000786105.1). Lineage (NCBI taxonomy): Bacteria > Pseudomonadati > Bdellovibrionota > Bdellovibrionia > Bdellovibrionales > Pseudobdellovibrionaceae > Bdellovibrio > Bdellovibrio sp. ArHS. The sequence continues at coordinate 123,780 of NZ_JTEV01000016.1, read as the reverse complement.
GGGCTGGATGACACACACGATTGTGGGTGGAAAATTGGTGATGGAAAACGACGAAGTTATTTTGCCGCATCAAGGTCAGCCCGTGAATTTTAAGGACACGCATTCATGAATCCTGCCGGAAGTCCCAAAGCGCAAGCGGCCAGCGTCTTTTTCGCAGGCCTTTTGCCCGTCATCGCGTTTACATTGATTGAAGAATATTACGGCACCATGGCGGGTCTGATTGCCGGGATGGTTTTTGGTGTCGGCGAAATTTCTTATGAACTTTATAAATACAAAAAAGTCTCGAAGATCACATGGTTCGGCAATGGGATGCTTTTTGTCTTAGGTGGCATCTCGCTGATTTCTTCTGAAGGCCTGTGGTTCAAACTTCAACCCGCCCTTATGGAAGGAATCTTTGCGCTGGCATTGTGGGGTTCCATTCTTATGGGGAAACCCCTGCTGGTGTACCTGGCAGAACAACAGGGCCACCAGTTTCCTGACTTTGTAAAAAGCAAAATGAAGGGCATCACTTTTCGCTCTGGTCTTTTCTTTGCCATTCACACAGGTCTTGCGGTCTGGGCCGCTTTGGCATGGAGCACATCGGCCTGGGCTTTACTGAAGGGTTTAGGGGTCACGATCAGCTTCGTGTTGTATCTCGTCATGGAGGGTGTTCTTTTACGCCGGGCCGTTTTAAAACAAAGATAGTATGAAATATTTAATCCTTCTGTCATTTGTGCTTTTAGCGTCAGCCTGTAGCCGCTCTGGCATCATGGTTCGGATGTTTGATGATCTGGCGACATCAAAGGCCGATGACTACTTCGAACTGACCAGCAAACAGCGTGAAGAGCTTAAAAAAGATCTGCAAAAAGACGTCGACGTTGCTCGTAAAGAGCTGCTTCCACAAATCGCCAAAAGTCTTCGCTCTTTGGAACCGCAAGTTCACAAAGACAAACCGGACGCGGAACTTCTGGCCGCACAGATGGCAGAGTTTCAAAACTATTTCAAAAAACTTTCAAGCTATTTTGGCGATACCGCCGTAAAAACCTCTTTGTCTTTGGAGCCATCGCAATTCTTTCATTTCGCCAAAGACGTGCGCGAGGACATCGAAAAAGACTCTGAAGCTAAAGCGCGGGAGAAAATAGAAAAACGCTACAAACGCTCGGTGGAATTTTGGATCGGTGGGATTTCGTCACTTCAGAAAGAGAAAATACAAAACTTCTTAAAGGCCCATCCCTTTCCGATCAAACTGGAAAAGGAAAGCAAAGAGCATGTCTTAAACCAGTTTTTGGAAGCTAAAAAGAATCAGGAAAACCTGAAAAAATTCGTGAAAGACTTCTTTACCGATTACGAATCCGTGCGACTGCCCGCTTACACGGAAGCCCTTAATGCCCACAAAAAAGCGTTTCAAAAGTTTCTTATCGACGAGTTCTGGGGCACGGTCAGCAAAAGTCAGAAAGACACCCTGAAAGAAAATCTTTCTTCCCGCGCAGAAGACCTGGAAAGTATCGCGCGCTACAACTAATACCCTGAAAACTCGGGCGTTTTTTTGTCCTTCATGGCCTGCAAAGCCGTGAAGTGATCCGCCGTGCGTTGGGTGATCCCTTGATAAGCCGCCGACACATCCAAGACCGTGTGCAGATCATTAAGATAAGCCATCTTCATCGCCTTCTTCGTCATCTGCACCGCCACAGGAGCATTTGCCGCAATCTTTTCAGCCACCTTGCGAGTTTCCGCCTCGAGCTGAGCTTCTTCGACAAAATAATTCAAAAGTCCCCAATGATAAGCCTGTTCACCCGCAATCAAATCACCGGTCAAAGACATTTGCATCGCCTTAGAAAAACCAATCACCCGCTGAAGAAAAAAAGTCCCGCCATCACCGGGGACCAGTCCGAGCTTCACAAAAGTCTCGCCAAACTTGGATTTAGCACTGCCGACACGCAGATCACACATCATCGCCAAATCACAACCAGCCCCAATCGCCGGCCCGTTCACCATGGCAATCAAAGGCGTCGAAAGCTCTTCAATGCACTTCGGAATCTGCTGAATCCCATGAATGTAACGCATACGAAGCTCATTGCTTTCCCCAGCAAACATCCCCGTCTTATTCTGCATAGCCTTCACATCGCCACCGGCACAGAAAGAAGGACCCTCACCCTGAATCACAATCACACGCACGCCAGAATCAAAATCCGCATACCGCAAAACCCGAGTCAAAGAGTCCACCATCTCCAACGAAATAGCGTTGCTCTGTTCAACATTATCCAACCTCAACCAAAGCACCGCCCCAGAAAGCGAAACCTTAAGATGCGTAAACTTCTGCAAATAGAAATCCATATTAAAAACCCCTACCCCTAAGATTGAACCAGAAGACCCACCCCCCAGCAACAACAAGAACCCCCAAAAACTAAAAAGGGAGCCAAAGGCTCCCCAAAAAAAAACGCAATAACACCAAAACCTACCAACCACCAAACAACCCCAAACTCCCTCGGTCTTTTATTCGAATGAACTTTGCATCTAGCAAAGATTTGCTGAGGGGAACTGCGACTAGGTGTGGGTCCGAAGGCTCGGCCTTAGCCGGCGCCACGATGGCGCGAACCGCGCAAAGCGCGGCGGCGATTGAGCCCGGAAGGCGTGCCGACCGAAGCGGCCCACACCTAGTCGCAGTTCCCCTCAGCAAATCCGTCGCAAGACCGCCCCAAAAACGAAAAAAGGCCCCCCGAAGGGAGCCTTTCCTACCGCCAAAATTACTGTTGGCAGAATGGTAGATCTGGTTGGATCTGGCAGATGATTTGACAGATCATTGGATCACCCAGTGGGCATTCGCCTGGCTCGCCAGGGTTGCCTGGATCAGGAAGACCGCCACCGTCATCTGGTGGAGGGTTCGGATTTGAACCGCCGGATTTAGCACCTACGTTGATGTTCAAAGTAGTCGCTGTTTTACCGTTAGCATCCGTCACAGTCACAGTTGTTGAACCGTTCGCAACAGCCGTCAAAGTTCCGTTGTTGTCGACAGTCGCAACTGAAGTGTTGGAAGAAGCGAATTTAAATGGTGACTTACCGTTAAGAACAGAAAGTGCCAAAGTCGAAGAAGGTTGGATCGTTGCTGCAGCAGGAACGACAACCATTTTCTTAGACATCACGGCTTCAACAGCTTCGTAAGCGTCAACGCGGCAGTTACATGCAGTTTCGATAGAAACTTTAGCACCTGTCGTTTGTAGAATCGCACGAACTTGCGCACCAGTTAAAGAAGGATCTTGAGCTTTCATCAAAGCCACTAGACCAGATACAAGCGGAGTCGCCATGGAAGTACCAGAAAGATTTCCGTACTTATTGTTTGGCAATGTGCTCATGATGTTTTCACCAGGAGCCGCTACGTGAACAGTCGCTGTACCGTAGTTAGACCAAGATGGTTTTGCATCAGAAGCACCGGAAGCCGCAACTGTGATAGAGTTAGGGAAACCGTTGTTTGCTGGATACATCTCAGTTTTGTCGTTGTTTTTACCATCGTTCGCCGCTGCTGCGATGAAGATAACACCTTTATCATCAGCACGTTTGATCGCCTCAAGAAGAGGAGCCGCTGTAGAACGAGGAACCGCCGCACCCCAAGATGCAGAGATAATATGCGCGCCTTTTTCGACCGCATAGTCGATAGCTTTGATCGCGTTATTCAAGTCACCAGAACCATCTTCACCCAAGAAGCGAAGTGGCATCATAGAAACTTCCGGAGCCAAACCGATGATACCACCGTCAACCAAACCAGTTGCACCTACTGCGCCCGCGCAGTGAGTACCGTGACCTGGATTTTGGAATCCTGTTTTATCCATTGGATCGGCATCGTTTTCTTTGAAGTCATAACCTGGGATCATGTTCGGAGCCAAAGATGGATGGCGGTAGTCAACACCTGTATCGATAACTGCCACGATCACATTGCGGTTCCCCTTATTACCCGCACGTTGCCAAGCTTTTTCAGCTTGAACTTTTGCGATCGCCCATTGCTCTTTTAATGCCGCAGCATCAACAGGAGCCGAGAAGGCTTTCAATTTGAAGTTCGGAACAACGTACTCAACGCCTGGTTGAGAAAGAAGACTCGCCAAAGCTTGTGCTTCGTGGCTTTTTACGATGTTCACTTTTACAAGACTTGCCGTTGCGTTGTGATCAGTCATTTGAACAGTCGCAACTTTAGACATTGTCATTGTGTTAAGCATGTTGAGCGCGCTTGTGTTCTTATATTTCACCAAGTATTCGCCAGCGAACGCCTGTGAACCGAACAACAATGCACCTAATAATAATGCACGTTTCATATTAAACCCCCTCCGTGGTAAAAAAATCATATTCAGATTTCATCCCCAAATGTTAGGAAAATCTTAAATAAATCTTAAATTTTTTGACACATTCCATCGAACATTGAACCCACGAAGGCAATTCTTAAGAATGAAGCGCACTGATTTCCAACAGCCAACTAAGGAACTCCTCAATGAATTATCTGCATGCGATCATCCTCGGTATCGTCGAAGGCATCACTGAATTTCTGCCGATTTCGTCCACGGGACACATGGTGATCGCCAGTTCGGTGATGGGCATTCATGACGATCAGTTTGTTAAGAACTTCGAAGTCATCATTCAGTTCGGCGCGATTTTGTCAGTGCTCGTGTTGTACTGGAAACGCTTCCTTCCCGACTGGAATTTCTATAAAAAACTTTTCGTCGCCTTCCTGCCGACTGGCATTATCGGGTTCTTGGTGAAAGACTTGGTCGATCAAATGTTGGGCAGCGTTCAGGTGGTCGCGTGGGCGTTGATCATCGGCGGCGGCATTTTGGTATGGTCCGATCGAATTTTTGCGCACCTCACGGCGATGGGGCGCAAAACCGATGATCTTTCCTATGGTGACTCGGTGAAGCTGGGGCTGTTTCAAGCCTTGGCCATGATCCCCGGAGTGTCGCGGTCCGCAGCCACAATCATGGGCGGATTGACGCTTGGCATGAATAAAAAGGAAGCAGCCGAATTTTCATTTTTCTTGGCCGTACCGACAATGGCCGCAGCCACGGGTTATAAATTGTTAAAGGTCTACAAAACAATTGAGGCAGGACAACTGGGAGTTTTGGCCGTGGGCTGCGTGGTGGCTTTTTTCGTCGCCATGCTGGCCATTAAGTTCTTCATTAATATAGTCGCACGATACGGTTTCCGAGGTTTTGGCTACTATCGCATCGTCCTTGGCATCATCATCCTTATTATGATTTATACCGGACACAATCTTCAGCTGACTTAGATTTGCATTCTTTGAGGTGATCCATGGAAAAGTTTCTTTTTGAACAAACCGAACTCTTCTCGCACGATCTGACCGTGGCTTTGAAAGCCACCGTCTTTGTCATTCCCAACTGGAAGTGGGGAGCTTTAGGTTTAGCTCTGGTACTCGGCTTCTTTCTTCGCCCCGTCTTTCAATTCATTTTAAAGGAATTCAAAAGACACAATCCTTTTATTAAAAAATTCCCGAAAAGCTTTTCGGCTTATTTCCTGGCTCTGCCTATCGAGCGCCCGATGGCCTGGCTTTTGGTGATCTTTTTCTGGTTTGCGATTGGTGACGCCATTGAGTTGTCGGGAAAATTCGGAACTTATTATGACCACGTTCTTAAAGGGCTGGTAGCACTTTATTTGATACGTGTGATTTACTATGCCGTCGATGCCTTAAGTACGGTCTTTATGGATATGGCCGCGAAGACGGAAAGCACCTATGATGACCAGCTTGTGCCCTTTGCCTCGCGCGCGATGAAAGTCGTCGTGGTGGTGCTCGGCGTGCTGATCGCTTTACAAAGTTTTGGCCTGAACGTGATGTCTCTACTCGCCGGTCTGGGACTGGGAGGTTTGGCTTTAGCCTTGGCAGCGCAAGACACCGCCGCCAATCTTTTTGGTTCCATCACAATTCTGGTCGATCACCCGTTTAAAATCGGCGACTGGGTGAAAGTGAAAGACATGGAAGGCACCGTGGAAGAGATCGGCTTCCGCTCAACTCGCATTCGCACCTTCTACAACTCGGTAATCACCATCCCCAATGCGATGATGGCCAAAGAAACCATCGACAACATGGGAGTTCGCCCCGCCCGCCGCATTCGTCAGATTCTGGGTCTGACCTATGAGACCACGCCCCAAAAGATTGAAGAGTTCTGTGAACATGTTCGCTACATTTTACGCCAGCACCCAGAAGTGAATCCAGACACCATCACGGTGGCCTTTAATAACTACAATGCCTCGTCACTGGATGTTCTTTTGAACTTTCATATCAATGTGTCTACCGGCGCTGAAGAACTTGCCTTGCAGCAGAAAATATTTTTAGAAATTCTAAAGATCGCGGAACAGCTAAAAGTGGATTTTGCTTACCCTACACAAACTGTGTATTACAAAAATCCTGAAAGCGCTTCGGTCTCGACATAAGCGGCTTGTGATTTTACAAGACCACTAATGCAGCGTTTCGATGCGGAGTGATATGCGCCCGTACCGAAATGCTGTTACTAATGAACGAATGCGTCCATCCGATCTTCTTCAGCACGAGCACGTCAAAACTGCGCAAAATAAAATTTTCTTCAACCTCCCCTTCTGGCTGGCTGCGGGAGCAGCTGCGGGCATCTCGGTGCTTTACAATGTTCTATTTAAAATCTGTGAAGAATGGGCTTTGCAGCATGCCAACTCTCACTTGTTACTCTTCACAGCACCTCTGGCGGTGCTAGCATCTTTTCTTATCGGGCACTTTTTTTCCAAAGAGGCCCTAGGCAGCGGCATTCCTCAAGTTCTTGCGGCCGCCGAGATGGCCCCCAGCAATCATCCATTTTTGAAAAAACTTTTAAGTATCCGCATGGTCATCGCGAAAATTATCGGCTCATGCCTTTGCATTTTCGGGGGCGGAGTCTCGGGACGTGAAGGTCCCACCTTGCAAGTTTCAGCCGCTGTGTTCTATCAGTTTTCTAAGTATTGGCCCAAAAAGTTTCCTCAACCACAGCTTCCTTCCATGATTCTTGCCGGCGGCGCTGCGGGCTTGGCCTCGGCCTTCAACACGCCTTTGGGAGGAATTGTTTTCGCCATTGAAGAGATGTCAAAAACTCATATCAGCGTGATTCGCACTGCCGTCTTTCAAGCAGTCATCATCGCCGGGATTTTGGCGCAGGTATTTTTAGGTAACTATCTTTATTTGGGTGATGCCCGATTCCAGGCATACAACTGGCACGCCCTTTATCAAACCGTGGCCATTGCCGCTATCGTCGGTGTCGTCGGAAGTTTCTTTGCGGAAAGTCTTTTTCGGGTTTCTTCCTGGCGAAACAAAAAATCCTTCTGGGTGAAAGTGCTTATTACACTGTTTTTTGGCGCCTGCCTAAGTCTGACAATTTATCTTTGTGGCCCGAGCACGGTCGGCGCGGGAAAGACCGTGATGGTTTCCATTTTAGATCACCCATTAAATCCGACGGAAGCCAGCTTGCCGATCGGTCGAATTTTGGGAAACTTTTTTACCTACGTCGGCGGCGTGATTGGCGGCGTGTTTGCTCCGGCTCTTGCCAGCGGCGCCACCTTAGGTCAGTTTCTGGCGCAGAGTTTTGGGTTTGAATACGTCAAGCTGATGATTATGGTGGGGATGGTTGCCTTTTTAACGGGAATCACGCGCACGCCATTTACTTCTTTTGTTTTAGTTTTGGAAATGAGCGATTCGCACGAAATTATATTGTATCTGATGCTGTCGTCATTGGTTGCAAATGTCATGGCTCGTCTGGTGAATTCGACGTCATTTTATGAGCAAGTGGCGCATAATCTTATACGCCAAAATGCCCCTGAACTTTTAGAGAAAAAACACTGATTATTTCTTGCAGACACGGGTCCATCGGCCCGTGAGCTTCAATGTAGCTTGCGAAGGAATGACGTTATAGGTGCCTTCCGCCTCGCCACTTAAATCATAACTTTTCGCTGTGACTTTGCCGCGCAAAGTCCCTTTGGCATTGAATTCACTTTTCTGACAGCTTAAGGAAGCTTGAAGCTGCATGCCCTTTAACTGCCAGTGATTTAACTGACAGTCGTTCTTCTTAAGTTCCTTGGTAATGGTCTCTTTGAGATTCTTTGTTTGGGTGCTGGAAATACACTCTTCATTTTCAGCTGGAGGCAGGGGAATCCCATTTAAGATCAGCACACTCTTAGTCTTCCATAGTCCCGGCTCAAGCTTTTGCGCTTGCGCAAAAGACGTAAGAAACACCGTCAGGATGATTGCGTATTTCATGAAAGGCACCTTCTCGTTTTATTTTTTGCCAGTCGCGGCGGCGGCAGGTCCGGGGGCTCCACCACGAACTGAATTGCTTTCGAAATCCCCAGAAGCGCTCACACAGGCTTCCAAGGCGGCGTTCAAAGCACGCATCCCCTCCATCGAACCGGAAAAGTTTTGGGCTGTTTTTTCCAATTCGGAAGCAGAGTTTGCTGAATTTAAATCCGTGATGTTCCAAAGCTTGTTTCCGGTCGCTTCTTTGATTTGCGCTTTTAAGCGGTCGGTGTCCTGATCAATGACATCCTTCTGACGCTTTTCAAGCTGTGAAGACTGATTCCCGAAGGCCAACGCCATCTTGGCATAACTATCCAGAAAGCTTGCGCATTGTTCGGCCTTTTTCTGAGTTTCTTTTACCCCCCCCGCCTTCGTCGAAATCATGTTGTTTTTATCGGCTTCCTTGAAATAGGAATCCATCAAGCGCTCGCAGGCCCGGCGAGTCGCCGTCACACACTTTAATTCATTCTTCGAGGGATTGGCCCACGACCCGTCCGCGGCATGACCATAACAAATGGTCGAAGCGCGCAGTTTGTCTTTATAAAAACTAGAGGTGCGGGCATAGACCGAAGACTTTCCTTTTTCCTTTCCATTCGTCAGAAGCGTTTCAGAGATCGTCAACACCTCAGAGCCCTCAATGTCTTCAGTGCCCCACTTCATACTGTATTGATTATTGCCTTCTTTACTTTTGACCCATTTTTCCGTGTTGTTGAAATTTGTTCCGGCCGAGTTAGCGCGGATCTTAGAGCCGTCAAAACTAAAATCTCCCCAGTAGTATTTTTTTAACATCGAAGGATTTTCAAAGGCCTGGGCGGCAGAGGATAAACACACGATCGACAGAAGGGTCATTAGTTTCACAAAAGGGCTCCGGTTAAATGTTCAGGATTCTTTTATGTTAGCATCAAAGTATGGATGAGCACTAAGACAGTAAAAAATTGCCGGACTTAGGAAGAGCTGTGCCGGAGCCCTAGACGAAGAAACCGCAGCGGAGAGCTGCGGTTTCTTTTAAGGTTCTTTTATTTCTTTTTCTTTTTCGAAGACAATCCAGATTCAGCGCGGATTTTTGCGGCCTCTAGCTTCATCTTCTCTGCTTCCGCTTCGGCCTTGCCGGTATCCAGTTTAATTTTAGCCTCTTCGGCTTTGTTTTGCGCGACTTCCATTTGTTGCTCAAGTTTTTCTCTTTCTGTTTTAGCTTTTTCAGCTTCATCGCGCAGGCGTTTTAAATCTGCATCCGCCCGCAGGGTTTCCGCTTCGCTTTCAGCAATCACCTTTTTTGCTCGGGCGATTTCCAAACTGGCTGTCGCCTGTTCTTTCTTCAAGTTGTTGCGATTGCCTTCCAGCTCCTGCCGAGCCTTGGCGGCGGCCTGCTTGGCCTTTTCTTCCTGAGCTTTAATCTCGCTCACCTTTTTACGCTCAGAGTCCGCCTGTTGATTGGCTTCTTTAGAAGCTGCTACCGCCGACTTCAATTCACCTTCGACTTTTTCAATCATCGCTTTGGCTTGCTCTTCTTGCACCTTTAGACGCGCGATTTCGGCTTCGGCTTTGGCTTTATCCGCTTCCGCCCTGGCGATTTCCTGTTTCGCCTTAGCTTCACGAGCTTTCGCTTCCGCCACCGCTTTTTGCGTCAACAATTTGGCTTTTGAAAGATTTTGTTCTGCTTTATTAGCGTCCGCTTTTGCGATTTCAGCTTCTTTGCTGGCTTGCTGACCTGCCTCTGTGGCGGCTTGGGCCTGCTTTTCTTGATCCTTCGCCTGATCTCTGAGCTCGTCGGCTCTGGCTTCCGCTTGTTTTCGTTTCGCCACAGCTTCGTCACGAACTTGCGTGGCCTTTTTGGTTTTTTCCTGGGCCGCTTTTATGCGCGCCTCAGCTAAAGCCTGCTCTTTTTCCGCCGTGCTTTTTTGCCGTTCATTGTCTGCCGTTTCAGCTTTGAGTTTTGCGGATTCTCTTTCGGACTCAGCCTGTTCTTTTTTTGATTCGTTTTCTAAAGCACGGGCCTTATTGATTGCGGACTGGGCCTCTGAACGAGCCTTGTCGCGACGGCGACGGTCTTCTTCAGCACGCTTTTTTGCTTCATTCGCTTCGGCTTTAGCGGCTTCGGCGTCGGCGGTCGCTTCTTCAGCTTCGATTTGTGTACTATCAGCTTGTGCGAACGCGTGTTGCGGTAAGCCTTGAGTCATCAACGCTGCCAAAAGAAGTAGACCAAGAGGTTTCAACTGCATGGGAGTCTCCTTACGATGTTTAACAGCAATAAGGATATAGAAATTTTGGGCAAAAAAAAAGCGACCAGGATTGGGGGGGGAGGGTCCTGGCCGCCATGGGGGGTTGACTTGTACTAAAGCAACGGTGGTGCCACGACTAGATCCTGGTCAAAATAAATAAAATGCGCTTTAAGACCGAGGCTGCTGCCTAGTCTTTAGACGATAACTGACAATTGCGGGCGCTTGTTTGCGACTCATTCTTGGCTTTGGCTGAGTAAAAATATTTGCAAAAAAATCAACGAAGTGTCTCGACTTTAGACGGTCGTTTCAGACTGAGATGGATTTTGCGGGGATGTTCAGCTGTTAAAAATCCGTCACTCAGATATTTCTTAAAGCTTCCGATATATTATGTATGGTCACACTTCGGAACGTCTCTTTTATCGTGCTGTCCATATTCGCGGGAATTTTATCCAGCACCGGCCATGCATCGCCGCAAAGTCTGAGCTATCAAGGGCGAATTTTAAAAATCGACGGTTCACCGTTAGAGTATAACAACGTCAGTTTTCTTTTCGAAATCACTTCATCAGATGGAAGCTGCGTTCTTTATCGCGAACAAAAAGATGGCGTGAACATGCAAAACTCCAGTGGCGTTTTCGATGTTCCCATTGGCACCGGCACTCGCCTTTTCCCCACATCTCCCGTTTTCGAACTTTCTGACGTCTTCGTCAACGGCAAATCCCATAGCTGCTATGGCAGTGGCAGTTGGAGTGCCAGCAATTCATCTGAAAGACAATTGAAAGTTCAATTCCACGACGGCAATGGCTGGAAGGTTATTTCACCAGCCAACATGATCCGCTCCGTACCCTTTTCTTACACCTCTTACAGCGCCCAAAAAATTGTCGACAAAACCTTGAATGATCTTTTGCTTAAAGACGCGACCCCGTCTACGGCCTGTCTTTCCGGCGAAGTTCTTAGTTGGACTGGAACTCAGTTCGTATGTGTCACCGATGCTGGGGGCTCCGGCGTTATATCCGATGTCACTGGTGGCGCGGGTATTTCCGTCACCGGCACATCGACAAAAAATATCGCGCTTGGCAATACGACCGTGACGGCCGGAAGCTACGGATCGACAACGCAAGTTCCCGTCTTCACCGTGGACGCTCAGGGCCGTCTGACTGCGGCGAGTGCACAAACCATTTCCGGAGTTTCTCCTGGCGGAGCAGCAGGTGGCGACCTTTCAGGTTCTTACCCTAATCCCTCGGTCGTCAAAATCGCTGGAAAAAATCTGATGATTTCGACGCCAACAAATGGTCACTTCTTAAAGTATGACGGCAGCCAATGGATCAACACGGCTTTGTCATCAGCCGACTTAACGGACGCAGGAGCTCTTTTAAAATCTTCGCAAATGCCAGCGACCTGTGCGGTGAACCAGACTCTGACTTTCGTGTCGCCGAGTGGTTCGTGGACCTGTAGCAATATCGGACTTAATTGGTCGCAGATCACCGCAGGAAAACCCACAACTCTTGGAGGTTACGGAATCACTGACAAACTTATCGGTAATGCCGGTACTGACACAGCTACAGATGTGGTTTCGTTGCAGTCGGGACTGAACTCTTCCAAGCCGGTCGCGGGTTCGGCGGGAAGAATTTATATTTCTACCGACAGTAAAGAAATTTATCGCGACAATGGCAGCACCTGGGTGCGCATCGCCACAGAATCCGGCACCAACGCAGCGACCTTAACCGGAGTGACCGCAAGCACGGGCCTGTCGGGGGGCGGAACCTCTGGTACCGTCAGTCTTGGTCTGACCAACACGGCAGTTACCGCTGGCACCTATGGTTCGGCCACGCAAGTTCCCACCTTCTCTGTCGATGCCCAAGGTCGTTTGACGACGGCAGCGAATGTGACAATCTCTGGTGTCGCTCCAGCGGGAAGCGCCGGTGGCGACCTTTCCGGAAGCTATCCCAATCCCACAGTGGCCAAACTTCAATCCACAAATATTTCAGCAACAGGCCCCTCTTCTGTCGGACAAGCTCTGCGCTATCAAGGTGGTCAATGGACACCCGCCTTTTTGAACATCGGTGATCTGCGGGCTACGATCACACCTTTCGGTGGCGTGTTTGCCAACTCGGCTTGCACCGCAGATCAATCCCTCTACTATGAATCCTCTTCAGATACTTTTAAGTGTCAAAACATCGCGATGGCCGCTTCACAAATTACTAGCGGTCAAATTGCCGCCGCCCGTCTGCCTGCGAGTGCGACTTATTGGCAAGATGGGGGTTCAGGGAAAATCGTCTATAGTAGCGGTGCGGTCTCGGTCGCGGGACAAATCGAATCCACGGTCGGAGGTATCAAATTCCCCGATGGTAGCACTTTGGCTTCCGCGAATGGCATCACGGCGGGTGGCAGTGCCTTCATCGGCTCTGCAAAAACAATTTCCTCCGCAAATTGCACCTGGAGTTTGGATAGCACCACGTTTGCAACTTTGAATACGGCCAACGCAAACTGTAATGCTCCCGTTCTTGACGGCTCGGCCTTGGCCCCCAGTGAAGGAAAAATTCCCGCAGTTCGTTTCGCCAATCTTAAAGCTGGCCGCTATGTGGTTTACGCGTATGGTTCTTTTTATTCAAATACGGGAAGCTGCTTCTTCCGGATTACCGATGGCACCCAAGTCTCCGAAGTCGCTAATACACATTCGCTGACCACAGATCGCACAAGCCAGCTTGTCGGCGAGTTCAATTACACCGTCGACCAATCCGTCATTACTTATAAAATCGAGATTCGCAGATGGACCGGCTCTGGCGCGTGCGCCATCAGCAATGCCGTGGACTACGGGGCGGGACAAACTTTCAAAATAAGTCTTTACCGCATGGAAAAACCTGCAGAGTCCTCTGACAACCTCGGAAATCATGTCGCAACAAGCAACCTAGTTTTGGGCAATCACTTTCTTTCCGGAGATGGCTCAAACACGGGTCTCGGCATTGCGGCATCAGGGAATGTAGGTGTCGGCACCAACACACCTGTCACGACTTTGGATGCTCGCGGTGAGGTGCGTATCGGCAACACCGGTGCCAGCTGTGGCGCCATGATAGAAGGCGCCACCCGCTATAACAGTGCAACTAAAAAATTGGAATTCTGTGACGGCAGCACTTGGCGCCCGGTGAGCTCCACTACACGACGTACTGTTTGCACTTATGATAACGCCTCTTACAGCACGCAAGTGAATGGCCAAAATTTGATTAATTGGAGTGCAGGCCAATGTGACAACGGATACCCCAGTTCGGGATGCATCGGCTATTTGTCAAAAGCCGTAGCCTGCGGTTCCGACAGTGACTGGGCCGCTTTGGGACCGAATGAAACTCCCTACAACGGTGGCGTTGCCGTTGGCGCCAACGGAGGAATCTCTTGGTCGATGGCGACCCCCTGTAATGGAGTGTGGGTTCGCGCTGTTTACGAATGTTCGAATTAAGAAGCTCTGTTTTTTAAAGCCGCTTTTTTAAAAATTGAAGGAATGTATGAAGACCCTTTGGAACGTATTTCATCTTCTGCTGTTCTTGATACTGAGTTTCTCATGCCACGTAGCGATGTCGTCGCCGCAAAGCCTGAGTTATCAGGGGCGCATTTTAAAATCTGACGGAAGTCCTTTGGATTTCAATAATGTCAGTTTTCTATTTGAAATCACCTCTTCCGACGGAACCTGCGTTCTTTATCGCGAGCAAAAAGACGCCGTGAACATGCAAAACTCTAACGGAGTTTTTGATGTATCTATCGGAAATGGCAGTCGCCTGTTTCCTACCGGTCCCGTTTTTTCTTTATCTGATGTCTTTGTCAACGGAGTGTCGCACGCGTGTGCTGGCAGTGGTTCCTGGATGGCCGCAAGTATTGCCGATCGACAACTGAAAGTTCAGTTCCATGACGGCTCTGGCTGGAGAATTATTAGTCCCGCCAACGTCATTCGCTCGGTGCCGTTTTCATACACGGCCTATAGCGCGCAAAAAATCGCGGATAAAACTTTAAACGACCTATTGCTAAAAAATGCCGTCCCTGGCACGGCATGTGCCGCTGGCCAAGTGATCAGCTGGGATGGAAATAGCTTCACCTGCGTGACCGATGCCGGGGGCGCTGGCGTTATCACCGACATTCTTGCCGGCACGGGGATCAGTGCCACGGGCACGGATTCAAAAACGGTATCGTTGACAAACACGACGGTGACTCCGGGGGCTTACGGATCCGCGACACAAGTTCCGGCCATCACTGTCGATGCGCAAGGGCGTTTAACAAATGCTTCTTCGGTGAGTATTTCGGGAGTCACCCCTGGTGGCTTCGCGAGCGGAGATCTCAGCGGCAGCTATCCTGCGCCCACAGTTCAGAAAATTCAGGGCACCTCGGTGTCATCCACTACCCCGAGCGCGGTGGGACAAGTGCTGCGCTATCAAACATCGCAATGGACACCAGCATTTTTAGGATTAGCCGACATCAAATCGATCGTTTCCCCTTTTGGTGGCGCGTTTGCCAGCGCGACATGTTCCGCTGCAGAGTCTCTTTACTATCAGTCTGCGACCGACACCTTTAAATGTCAGAGCCTCAGTATCGATGCCAGCCAGATCACTGCGGGAGTCATTGACAGTGCTAGGCTCCCCGCTAGCGCGATGTTGTGGCAAGATGCCGGAACGGGAAGAATTCACTATGACGCGGGCAATGTAGGTATCGGCACAGCCTCGCCAAGTTACAAGCTCGATGTCAGTGGAGAGGCAAATGCACAAAAAATTTGTATCGCGGGAGATTGCCGATCTTCCTGGCCCGCCGCGGGAAGCGCATCGACCACTCCTTTGGTCAGTCGTCTTGAAGCCAGCGACATTTCAACGGGCGCCTACCCCGCGACAACTGAGTTTTCACCTGATCTAAATATCGCGACCTTGAACACGTTGGGCGGCGCCAACCTGGCGGCAGATCGAGTCGACATTCCCTCAGATGGAGTTTACCTGCTGGAAGCACAAGCCACCTTCTGCCCGCAGACAACGCATTATTCTGTCGTAAAAATCAACGTCAATGGAGCCTTCGCGCAAAGCTCCACTATGCCCATCGCGCAAGGATGCCAAACCACAACGACGTCAATCACAAAAAGTCTCACCGTCGGGGACAAAGTGACGATGACACTTTATGACTCCCAGAACGGTCCAACGGGCGGACTTCATCGAATTGCTCTGACAGTGATCAAACTCAACTCTGCAGGCACCACAGTCTTAGGGGACGCCGACGGAAATACCAAGATAGAGGTGGAGCGTTCTACAAATGATGACACCCTTCGTTTGGTTACGGCAGGCACTGACCGAATGACCGTACTCAGCAACGGCAAGGTGGGAATTGGCACTGCCACGCCAGCCGCTGCCTTGGATGTGAATGGAGCTGTTAAACTAGGTACTGCCATTTCGTGTGATGCGACCGCGGAAGGCAGTATGCGCTATAACTCGACAAGAAAGCTGATGGAATTTTGTAACGGCTCAGAATGGGCTTTACTAAATCCTCCTCAGCCTACCGTTTTCCATCGCCTGATGAATGCGAAGTGGATCTGTGATAATGGCGTGCATAGCCTAACACCGACCTATACCGCCGATCGCTGCGACTACACTGTCATCAGCACCGGCCAAAAACTGACGCAGATTCCACTCACAACAGCAGGTCAGCTTTCTGCTACGGGAACCTATCACTTAAAAATTCGCTATCATCAAGGTATTCTGACTGCGGACAATGACATCGCCATAGGAATTTCTGATGGCACCACCGTGGTGGTTTTTCAACGCTATGACTCCGCCAACAACATGCTGGGCTTATGGAATACAACGACAGAAACCGCCACCTACGGCTTTCCGGCAACGGGGCACAGTAACAATCCCACCACATCCTCGAACTGGGAAACACTGCATATGGATCTGATTCTTAAAAACGGCAACATCTGGGCCAGCACTAAAGTCGAGGGCAACGTAACACCGGCCCGCGGATTTATGCCGACGGCTCTTAATCTTAACAATGCCTTAAAACTTATATTTTGGGGCAATGACATCAATGAGTCTTATGGCATTTACTCAATCGAAGTTTCCATCGTCCGCGATGAATAATGCGGAATAATTCCCGTCTTAGGTCAGGCACGGACTCGACAGGATTCAGACGCTTTTCTATTCTAAAAAAATGAATCTATGCAAAACCAGAAAGCTCGTTGCTTTGGCGCTTATCGCTTGGGGCCTGCCGGCGTCAGCTCTGCACATCATGATTGATCCCGGCCATGGCGGCGTCGACACCGGCGCAGTTCATGGTCCGGCCAAAGAAGCTGATTTGGTCTTGAAGGTTGCGCAAAGACTTAAAAGCCATCTTGAAAAAAACACCGCTTTCAAAGTCAGCATCACTCGCAATAACGATCGTAACTTAAGCTTACCGTCGCGAGTTAAAATGGCGGAAGACGCCAAGGCTGATCTATTCGTCAGCCTGCACGCGAACGCGGCCTCTGATCAACGCGCCAAAGGCGTTGAATTCTTTTTCCAAAACAATCTTCCTCCGGATGAAGAAAGTCTTTTCCTGGCAAGTCAGGAAAATCAGATGGTTCTGAACAGCAAAGAACTGCACAGTATTTCCGGCGGAGACGAACTTTCCAAAAAAGGCGACGTCGCCGCCATCGTCGAGGACTTGCAACGTCAGAACCGCATGGAAAGCAGTCTGCATTTAACGAAAACTCTGACGCAAGTGTGGAACTCCGACAGCAGCGCTACACACGCGACCATCAAGCAGGCCCCCTTCTATGTCATTTCAAAAACATCGATGCCTTCCGTTTTGATTGAGATCGGATTTTTGACGAATCCTCGTGAAGCAAAAAGGCTTTTGACCTCGGAATATCAGAGCGATCTTGCGCAAAAAATCTACAGCGCCCTGCTCTCTTACAAAGAAAAGATGGACAATCGCACAGCGAAGACATTAGATTAGCCCCATTCCCACCTGGAGGTTATTCATGCGCGCCGACGGCCGTCTTTTTGATCAATTAAGACAAGTTAAAATCACTCCTCATGTCTCTGAATATGCCGAAGGCTCTTGCATTGTCGAGTTTGGAAAAACCAAAGTTCTTTGCACCGCCACTTACGAATCCAAAGCTCCGCAATGGCTGATGGGAACCGGCGCTGGCTGGGTGACCGCAGAATATGGAATGTTGCCCCGCTCGACCCACACGCGCATCAAGCGTGAAAAATCCATGACGGGCGGACGCACACAAGAAATCTCTCGTCTGATCGGCCGTTCTTTGCGCGCGGCTGTAGATTTAAAACTTCTGGGTGAAAAACAGATCATCGTCGACTGTGACGTTTTAAATGCTGACGGCGGAACACGCACAGCTTCTGTCACCGGCGGCTTTGTCGCGCTGGCTTTGGCTTGTAAAAAGCTAGTGGACGTCAGCGAGATTAAAACTTTTCCTTTGATCAATTATGTCTCGGCGATCAGTGTGGGACTTCATAACAACAATGTTTTTCTGGATCTGAATTACGATGAAGATTCGGCCATTGGCACGGACATGAACTTCGTGATGACTGACAAAGGTCACTTCGTCGAAGTTCAGGGCACCGCCGAACACACACCCTTTTCGCGCGAGCAACTTTTTACAATGATGGATGTGGCGGAAAAAGGCTGTCGTGAACTTTTCATTCACCAAGCTTCTGTCGTAAATGAAATCTACCGCTTGGCAGGACGATAAAATGGAACTGTGGATTGCGACTGGCAATAAGGGAAAATTGGCCGAATACAAACAGCTTCTGCGCGAAATCGCGGAACTAAAGATTTTTTCACAGGGTGATATCCCCTCTTTCACTCCCCGTCCTGAAGACGGAAAAACTTTTGAGGACAATGCACGCATCAAAGCCAAAACTTTGCGCGCGGTGAAAAACAATGTGTGGGTGCTTGGGGAAGACGCGGGCCTTGTGGTTGAGGGCTTGAACGGACTTCCGGGAATTCACTCGGCACGATACGCGGGCCCCAAAGCTTCGGACAGCGAAAATGTGGCAAAGCTTTTAAAAATGATCACTTTAAAGCCCATGCCTAATAAAAATGCCAAATTCGTATGTACAACGGTCGTTTATACACCGACAGGCGAAGAATGGATTTTCACAGGCGAAATGAAGGGCACCATCGCAGCAAAACCTGCGGGACTGCATGGCTTTGGCTATGACCCCGTTTTTATTCCCGAAGGCCAGACGCAGACTTTGGCGGAACTGGGCGCGGGGTTTAAAGCGCAGCACTCGCACCGGGCTCAGGCGACAAAAGCTTTCTTAGAGCGCCTACAAAAGATGTAACCTTTCCGACTAGTCGGTGAAGGTTGCCGCCCTCGCGAAAGCCCCCTTCACCCTGGCTTGCGCCTTCGAACTCCGTAATTTTTTCCATCTCATCCCTCTGACGCTTCGATGCCGATTTTATCAGCATAATTAAATGCGCTTTCAGAGGGAAAATCCTTTTGCCTTCTGCGAAAAAGTGGACAACCCCCCGGGCCTTTGCTACCGTTCTGAAAACCATTTAACACTCAGGAGACTACGAGTGATGAAGGGCCTAAAAATCTTTACCGCCAATGCCAATCCGACCCTGGCAAAAAAGGTGGCCGAAGCTGCTGGAGTAGAGCTCGGTTACTGTGAAGTCAGCACCTTTGCCGATGGGGAAATCCAAGTCGAAATTCACGAAAGCGTACGGGGACAACATGTATTCGTTGTCCAAAGTACCTGCCCACCCGTGAATCAGAACTACATGGAGCTGTTCGTGATGCTCGATGCTTTACGCCGAGCCTCTGCCGCCTCCATCACCGCCGTCATCCCGTATTATGGGTATGCCCGCCAGGACCGCAAGGTCGCCCCGCGCGCTCCCATTTCGGCGAAACTGATGGCTGATCTGATTACCACCGCCGGCGCGGACCGGGTTGTTTCCGTCGACTTGCATGCGGCCCAGATTCAGGGCTTCTTTAACGTTCCTGTGGACCACTTGTTCGCCATTCCGACTTTGGCTCGCGCCTGGAGAGACGCCTACGGCCAAGGGACCGAGTTTGTCGCAGTGAGTCCAGATGCCGGCGGGGTCGAAAGAACCCGCGCCTTCGCAAAACGCATCGAATCCTCGATGGCGATCATTGATAAACGCCGTTCCGGCCCTAATGAGGCCAAAGCCCTGCATCTTATCGGGGACGTCACTGGCAAAACGGCCGTTATCGTGGACGATATGATTGATACGGCTGGAACTCTTACACAAGCAGTTGACAGCCTTCTGAAAAATGGGGCAAAACGTGTGTTCGCCGTTGCTACACACCCCGTTTTATCGGGTCCCGCGATCAATCGTTTGAAAGAAAGCCCTATTGAAAAAGTATGGGTTACTGACACGATCCCGCTGTCTGAAGCGGCGAAAAACTGTGGAAAAATTGAAGTGGTCTCAGTTGCACCGGTTTTAGCGGAAGCAATTAAGAGAATTCACGGCAACGACTCCGTCAGTTCTTTGTTTGATTAGGCCGAAAGGCCACGGTGCCGAAGCGCTGCACAGCGCGTAGGCTGAAATAGATTTTAAAACTTACTCCGGGTTAACCGGAGTAAAATTAACAACAATCCTCTATTGGACTAGAAGGAAGACAAAATGAAAAACAGAATTGAACTTGCTGTTGGAACTCGTGAGACTGGTAAACACAACAGCCGCGCACTTCGCAACTCTCGCAACGTACCTGCAGTTATCTACGGAGCTGTAGAACCTATCAACGTATCAGTTGGTGAAAAAGAAATCGTGAAATACAACACTCGTGCTTACGAGAATGCTCTTTTCACTTTGAAATCTGAAGACAAAAAAGCCAACGGTATCGTTGTTCTTGTTAAATCAGTAGACGTACACCCACTTTCTCGCCGCCCTCAACACGTTGACTTCTTCGCGTTGGATCTTAAGAAAGCTGTTCGCGTTAACGTTGAAGTTCGTCTTGAAGGTAAACCAATCGGTCTATCTGAAGGCGGTTTGTTGAACGTTGTTCTTCGTTCTGTTGAGGTTGAAGTATTGCCTACAGATATCCCAGAGTTCATCACTGCTGATATCTCTAACTTGGGCGTAGGTGACGCTCTTCACGTTTCTGACTTGCAAGTTTCTGGCTCTGTGAAAATTATCACTGGCGCAGAACAAACTATCGTAGTTGTAAACGCTCAAGAAGAAGAAGTTGCTGCTACTCCAGCTGCGGCTCCGGCTGCTGCTCCAGCTGCTGCGACACCTGCTGCTGCAAAAGCTCCTGCTGCGAAAAAATAATTCGCTTCAGCGTTTTAGTAAAACACCACAAAGGCAGCTCACCCGAGCTGCCTTTTGTTTTTGAGGAATCTTGTCTATGTGGTTGATTGTTGGTTTAGGAAATCCCGGCGGCGAATACAAACTCACTCGTCATAACATCGGCTTTATGGCCGTTGATTACTTTCTGCAAGGCGTGGGAAATCCCCCTATCAAAAATCAATTTAAAGCCGAAGTTGCCCAGGTGAAATGGAAAGACCATCAGCTTCTTTTCTGCAAGCCTCAGACTTATATGAATCTTTCCGGGGAATCAGTTCAACCCTTGATGGGGTTCTATAAAATCCCACTGGATCACCTGATCGTCATTCACGATGAAATCGATATTCCTTTCAATGCCATCCGCATTCACAAAAATCGTGGGCACGGCGGCCACAACGGTATCAAGAGCGTCTCTGGACTGTTGGGATCGGCTGACTACGTACGTCTGAAAATGGGCGTGGGACGCCCTGAAAACCCCCACATCCCCGTCCCTGACCATGTCCTAGGGAAATTCACAAAAGAGGAGTTCGACAAACTCCCCGACTTTCTGAATCGCGGGCTGGATGCGATCGAAAGCATTATCCTTGATGGAGTTCAAAAAGCTTCGACAAAATTCAACGGTTAAGCTAGAGTCAGTTGATTTTTGACTCTCGAAAAATGAGGTTTTCATGGCTTTACAGGTTGGTATCGTTGGTCTGCCCAACGTGGGTAAAAGTACGCTTTTCAATGCGTTAACTTCAGCAAAAGCGGAAGCGGCGAACTACCCTTTCTGTACAATTGATCCAAACGTGGGTGTGGTCACAGTTCCAGATCCTCGTATGGATAAAATCACAACATTCATTAAACCTCAGAAAGTGATTCCAACGACCATGGAGTTCGTGGATATCGCAGGTATCGTTAAGGGCGCCTCGCAAGGTGAAGGTTTGGGAAATCAATTTCTTTCCCACATCCGTCAAACTGATGCGATCGTTCACGTGGTTCGTTGTTTTGACGATCCAAACATTGTTCACGTGGCAGGATCGGTCGATCCACTTCGTGACATTGAAATTATCAATACGGAACTTTTGCTTGCGGATTTAGACTCTGTTGAAAAACGTCTTCAACGTATTGAAAAACAAGCAAAGAACTCGACCGATAAAAAATTGAAAATGGAAGTCGAAGTTGCGAAACGTGTGCAAGAGGCCTTGGGCAAAGGTCTTCCCGCGCGTTCGGTGACTGTCGATGATCTTGAAGCGCCGATCTTGCGTGAAATGCACTTATTGACGGCTAAACCGGTTCTTTACGCAATGAACGTGTCAGACACAGATTTTGCGGCTGGCGGAAATGACTGGACAAAATCCGTCGAAAAACGTGCGGCGGAAGAAAACAATAAAACCATCTTGATCTGTTCGGCGATGGAAGCCGAAATCGCTCTTCTGCCACCAGAAGAACGTAAAGACTTCCTTGAAGCGATGAATGCCGAAGAGCCCGGCTTGAACCGTTTGATCCGTGAAGCTTACTCTTTATTGGGACTACAAACTTACTTCACGGCCGGAGAAAAAGAAGTTCGTGCATGGACAATCCGTGCCGGCACTAAGGCGCCGCAAGCGGCGGGTGTCATTCACACGGACTTTGAAAAAGGTTTCATCCGTGCCGAGACTTATCACTGTGAAGATCTGTTCAACTACAAGTCCGAACAAGCCGTTAAAGAAGCCGGCAAATATCGCCTGGAAGGAAAAGAGTACGTCGTGAAAGACGGCGACATCTTATTCTTCCGCTTCAACGTTTAACATCTTTTAGGAGAGGGGCCCGCAAGGCCCCTTTTTAGTTTATGAATGAATTGCTGAAACTTTCTGCTTTGGAAATCGCCGCGAAAGTGGCTCG
Organism: Bdellovibrio sp. ArHS; assembly: GCF_000786105.1. Lineage (NCBI taxonomy): Bacteria > Pseudomonadati > Bdellovibrionota > Bdellovibrionia > Bdellovibrionales > Pseudobdellovibrionaceae > Bdellovibrio > Bdellovibrio sp. ArHS. The sequence continues at coordinate 101,160 of NZ_JTEV01000016.1, read as the reverse complement.
TCGTGAAGTCAAACCCTCTGAAGTTTTAGAAGCACATATTGCGCGCATCGAAGCGGTGAACCCAGCTTTAAATGCGATGGTAGAAAAAGATTACGAACGCGCTCGCAAACTCGCGCAAGAACAAGATGAACGGGTGGCTCAGGACAACACCAACCTTCCCGTCTTCTTTGGAGTTCCTTTTACCGTGAAAGAAATGTTTGCCTATAAGGGCATGCGACGCACGGGCGGCAGTATTCATAAGCGCGACCTGGTTTTAGATTGGGATGCAACCGTTGTTGCGCGGATGAAAGATGCCGGCGCTATTCCCGTAGGTACAACCAATGTGCCCGAACTGGGATTTTGGTTTGAGACCTTCAATCCTGTCTATGGCCGTACCAACAACCCCTACGATGTGACTCGCACTTGCGGCGGCAGTAGTGGTGGCGAAGGGGCTCTGTTAGGTGCCGGCGCCACCCCCATGGGTCTTGGCAGCGATATTGGTGGCAGCATTCGTATGCCTGCCTTCTTCTGCGGAGTTTCAGGCCACAAGCCTTCTCGTAAAATGGTGCCGCTCACCGGGCACTTTCCTTTTGAGAGGGAAGAGCTTTTAGGACTGAGCGAAGAGAAATATCCTTACACCTCAATGGGACCCATGAGTCGTAAAGCCAGCGATCTTTACCCGATGCTCCAAGTGATGATGGGCGCTGACGGACTCGATCCTCACACCATGGAAAAACCGGTTTTGCAGGAACGCACCCAAGAGTGGGCGGGAAGAAAAATATTAATTTGCCCTGAGCCGATATTTCACCGCGCCCGTTCGACAGACTACGAGCTGGCACAAGTGGTCCGAAATTGTGGCAAGTTATTTTCCGAATTGGGTGCAGATGTTCAAGAACTTGACCCTCGCTTTTTCGTGCACGCCACCAACCTTTGGTTCTCGGCCTTGAAGAGTTCCAAGAACAGACATCTTTATGAAACCTTGATGGGACCGCAAAAAGAGCTTTCCATCGGAAAAGAGCTGCTTAAAGTCGCTTTGGGACGCGGAGATTACACTTTCCCCAACCTTCTTGTCTCTTTGGGGGAAAAGCTAAATATCGGCGGCCAAGACTTTGCCGATGATATGAAGGCCTTGGCGCAAATGAAAGAGGACCTTGATGAGTTGCTCGGTGAAGAAGGGATTTTGTTATTGCCACCCCATCCGCGCGTGGCGCCCAAACATCGTGCTCCGCTGTGGTCCCCTTTTGATTTCATCTATACCGCGATCTTTGTAACGACCGGACATCCGGCGACGTGCACGCCGACAGGACTGAATGATGAAGGTCTTCCTTTGGGCATCCAAATCGTCGCCCGCCACATGCAAGATCATCTGACTTTATCTTGTGCTGAGTTCATTGAAAGCACCTTCGGTGGCTGGCAACCGCCAAGATAAAGCCGAAGTCTTAAAGACGGAATTTGGTTTTTAGCGCATCGAGGATGATGTGAAAGCTCCAGACTGTTAAAAACAGAATCAGCGAAGGATACAGAATGAGGTGTGGAAAACTTGAAAGAGTTTTCCAGCCTTCACGCACCAGAATCCCCCAGCTTGTGTAAGGGGGATGAATGCCTAAGCCGATGAAGCTCATGAAACTTTCGTACAGAATATTTGTGGGAATCTGAAGGGCCATTAAAATGAGCAACGTGCCCAGCATATTAGGCAGAAGATGGCGCAAAAGAATGTGGGTCCTGGTGCCGCCCAAAGCTACGGCCGCTTCAACGAAGGGCTTTCGTTTAATTTCCAAAACCATGCCGCGCGTGACTCGGGCTAAGCTCATCCAGTGGGTTGCAGAAATCCCCAGACACAAAGAAAACAGTGCCTTGATAAAGATGTCCTCAAAAGGCAAGGCCACTTGCAGACTCATGCACAAAATAGAAACCAGAATGAAACTGGGAATCGCCATCAGAATATCCAAGAAACGCATCAACACACGATCTGTGATTCCTTCAAACCATCCGGCAACGGCCCCATAAGTAAAACCAAAAAGAAAGGACAGCACCGAACAGGCCAGCCCCACCAGAAGTGAAATTCTGCCCCCAAGAAGAACCCGGGAAAGAAGCTCGCGGCCCAAGGTGTCTGTTCCGAAAAGATGGTCTTTGCTGGCGGGAAGCAGGATGTTTTCGACATTTTGTTCTAACCCCGTTCCCAACCCCAGCCAGGGGTAACACACTGTCAGGAACATCAAAACCAGAAGAAAACTGATCGCGAAAATCAGAAGAAGCTTCTTCATGCCTCCTCCCTTAAGCGCGGATCGGCAATTTTAATTAAGACATCAATCAGCGAGTTCACTAAAACCAGCAGCGTGCCATAAAACAACGTCAGGCCGACAATCAAAGTGTAGTCGCGGTCATTCAAGGCCGAGATAAATTCGGTTCCTAATCCCGGCACAGCAAAAAGGACTTCCACCAGAAAGGAACCTGAAAGCAAAGACACGATCAACGGGCCGACGTAACTTAAAAAAGGAATCAAAGAGTTTTTAAGAACATGGTGAAAAAGGATGTTCCAAACTTTCACGCCCTTAGCGCGCGCCGTGCGCACGTAATCTTGTTGCAGATTTTCGTTGAGCGAATTTTTCAACAGACGAATCAAAACCGCCAAGGGACGCAGGCACAACGTCAAAAGTGGTAACACATAGTGCGACGGGCCTGTCAAAAATGCCACGGGGAACACATTCCAATAGAAGCCGAAAAAATAAATTAATAGTGGCCCCCAGAAAAGGCTGGGTAAAGATAGAAATGCGATCACAGACTGGTCAATCAGGTGCTCAACCCACGTGTCTTTGCATCGAACGGCCACTAAAGAAATGGCGAAGGCCCCCGTCAAAATAAAAACCAGAGCCAAGGCATTCAACGTCAAAGTATTGGCCACGCCTTGGGAAATAATCTCCGTCACCGTGCGTTCGGGACGAGTCATTGAAACACCCAAGTCCCCTTGCGCCACTGAAGAAATATAGGAGGTGGCCTGCCCCACCCATGACTGATCGACCTTCCAATGTTCTTGCAGTTTTTCTTTGACGACAGGATTCAAGGCCGTTTCTTCGTCGAAAGGTCCGCCGGGCAAGGCTTTTAGCAAAAAAAACGTTAGCGCCGCTAGGACCACTAGCGACGCTATAATTTCAAATATTTTTTTAAAAACGTACTGAAAAACGTAAGCCGTCAAATGTCATCCCAATTTTCTTTTCCTGCAAGATCGGCCATGTGTTTCGCTGGCACAGATCCCGCCATGTAAGGGAAAAGATCTTTTTTGTTGCCGTACAAGTTAGAATAAATATAAGCGTTGGAAACCACGCGCTTCACGTAGTTGCGTGTTTCTAAAAACGGAATGTGTTCGATGAATTCGTCAGTTTCCAAATTGCCAAAACTAGCCAACCAGTTTTTAACCCGATGAGGTCCGGCATTGTAACCTGCCGCGACCAAAGGAATCGCATTTTCGAAACGATCCATCAAACGTTTTAGATACCGAGAGCCCACTTTAACAGAGGTTTCAGGTTGCAATAACAAAGGCGCTTTGAACTCTTTTTCGCCCAAAAGAACCGCGACTTTGTGGCCGGTGAAAGGCATGACCTGCATCAAGCCCAAAGCTCCTACCGGGGAAATCGCATCGCGGCGGTAGTTGGTCTCTGCCCGCATGATTCCCCAAACCAGTTCTTCTGGTACTGAGAACTTCTTGGTGTATCTTTCGACAAATTCACTGTAGGCGCGTGGATAAGCGAACTCCCAAAGATAACGAATGCCGTCCATGCCGTGTGCCGCTCTTTGACCGCCAAAGTTGATCTGCGCGATATAAGAGGAACGGTTGAAGTGTCCGGCCGTATTGTATTCACTCATCAGAGTTCGCAAGTATTCGCGGTTGGACGTCTTTCTTTCGATGTCATACAAGTCCCAGCGAGCCCACTCGTACTCACCCAAGATCATCATATCGCGAGCACGCTCAAAACGTTTCATCAAAGCGGGATTTGAGAAGGTCGTAACTTTTTCGCCGCTGACATCCGGAAGGGCCTCATCCGTGACAACCTCCACAGATTTCAAATCCGGGTTGTCAACCGCATCGGCTTCTTCGTCTTCACTCTTTTCGTCATCAGCGGAATATTGAGTCAGAACCAGATTTTCTTCCGACTCGCTTTCATCCCCGCGATAGTCTTCAGCGTTTGTCGGCATGAGGAATTCACTGGCTGAAAAACGAGAAATCACCCGCGGCTGCGTGGGTAAGGGGGATACCGCCAACTTCGGAGTTTTGATCTCGGACATCTTCTTTAAACGGGCTTGAGCTGCGATAGAGTAATAACCCATTAAAGGATCATTCGACAACTCCTCCATGATTTCCTTGGCCTGATCCACTTTCCCTTGGCGGAAAAGACTCATTGCCATCCAGTAGTCCAAACGGTCTTGCGGGAAAGCCTTCCAAGCTCTTCTATTTTTACTTTTCAAAGTATTCAATTTCGAAAAGGCTTTGTAAGAGCCTTGGTAGTCACCCTTAAGGTATTGCAGCCAAGCCAGATGCCATTGTGCATCTCTGTTCAAACCTGATTTCGGATACACTTTCATGAACTCTTGAAAACGGCGCGCGGCGCCGTCATAGTCCTGAAACTGATAGCTTAAGAAGGCGGACTGATAAAGCGCCTGACGACCTGTTTTCGAACGAGGACTGAGTTTATAGGCCGAGTAATAAGATCCCACAGCCAATTGCACTTCTCCGGCCCGCGCTGACGCCGAGGCGAAAAGAATCAAGTAGTCGAAGTTTCTTTTATTCGCTTCGTAGTAAGGCTTTAAAATATCAACGGCTTTGTTCACTTCCCCTTCTTGCAGGAAGAACTGCGCTTGCAGTTTGTCAGCCAGATATTTATCTGTCTTGGCCAACTTTTCTTTCATGATATTGATTTCGCCTTGGGCTTTTTGATCCAGTCCCGACCACAAAAGATAGCGAACGCGTGTCCGGAAGTCTTCCGTCGTCACGTTACAGTCCGTGGGTTTGCCTTCAAATTCATTTTTGGAAAGATCGACACTCCAATCCTGAACTTTGGAATATGCGGGATAACGCTCGTATAATTTCACCAACCATTTACACATCTGACCGTGACGAGTCAGACCTTTTTCAGCCACTGCCAAATTGTAAATCACATCCGGATAGTCTTCCGTGTTGCGCGTTCTTTTTTCGAGTTTGACGAAATAGTTGCTGGCTAACTTGAAATTCTTTTTTTCCAAAGCCACTTGGCCCAAAAGATTCGACGCCTCAATGGACATCTTTACATTCGGCGAGAGTTCCAGGATTTTTTTAAGCTCCCCTTCGGCTTGATCCAACTTGTTAGATTTCATGAACGACTGCGCTAAATAAAAACGCGCGTATTCTTCCAACGTGGTCTTTTCTTTTAAAATACCTTCGAAACCAGAGATGGCTTCTTCGTATTTCGAGGAACGGAACTGTTCCAACGCCTTTTTAAAAGATTCTAAATCGGATTTGGGTGTTTGCGCTCCGGCCATGGAGCCCACGAACAAAGAAACAGCTAAGCACGTATGTGCAATCTTCATATGTACAGTCCTTGTATCTCTCATCCAATAATGATACCGAATATCTATGGCAAAATCGAAGGCGAAAAGTATCTATACCTGTCAAAATTGTGGGGCCCAACGACCAAGGTGGGAAGGGAAATGCTCTGACTGCGGCGCGTGGAACTCCTATGTCGAAGAATTGCAGCTTCCCGAGGTTAAAACTCGCGGTTGGTCTACAGGAACATCTGAAAAAGGCTCCGCTTCGACGAAGCCAGTCTCCCTAGACCAAAGTCTTGAGGAAATCAAATTGGATCGTTTTGATACGGGCTATGAAGAGCTGAACCGCGTTTTAGGCGGCGGCTTAGCCCGTGGCAGCTTCGTCCTTTTGGGCGGCTCGCCGGGGATTGGAAAATCCACTTTGCTGCTGCAAATGGCCGGCGGCCTTGCCAAAAACAAGAACAAGATTCTTTACATCTCGGGCGAAGAAAGCGTTTCGCAAACCGGATCGCGTGCTCATCGCTTGGGCATTCGCTCCCCGCTCATTGAGATCGGTTGCGAAAGCAATCTTCATAGCATCATGGAACTCGCTCGTCATAAAAAACCGGATGTTCTAGTCGTAGACTCGATTCAGACGATGTATCTTCCGGATTTGCAGGCCGCTCCCGGCTCCGTTTCGCAAGTGCGAGAGTGTGCAGGTCATTTGATGGGATTAGCGAAGCAAGATGGCATCACCGTGATCCTGATTGGTCACGTGACGAAAGATGGCAATATCGCCGGTCCCAAAGTGCTAGAGCACATGGTGGACTGCGTGCTTTCTTTTGATGGTGATGCTTCCTACAACTTCCGCCTGTTGCGCGCCCTGAAGAATCGCTTCGGCGCCGCTCAGGAATTGGGTGTCTTTCAAATGAATCAAAAAGGTTTGGAAGAAGTCTCCAATCCTTCAGAACTTTTTCTGGAGGAACGAGGCAACCAATTGATCGGTTCGGCAGTCTTTGCCTCGATGGAAGGAACCCGCCCTTTGCTGTGCGAAGTGCAAGCGCTGACTCTTTCCAGTCCCATGGCGATGCCACGTCGCACGGCTTTGGGTATTGATGTGAACCGTCTACATCTTTTAACGGCGGTTTTAGATCGCCATCTGGATATTCGCTTAGGTCACAACGACATTTTTATCAATGTTGTGGGTGGTTTGAAACTTGTGGAGCCGGCGGCAGACTTGGCCGTGGCAGCCGCGATTCTTTCCACCGAAGGCCGTCGTGATCTAGATGCGAAGACTTGCTTCTTTGGCGAGATCGGTTTAACCGGCGAAGTGCGTGGCGTATCTTTCGTTGAAAATCGCATTAAAGAGGGCGACAAATTAGGTTTCCAACATTTTGTTATCCCTTATTCGAACAAACGCCATCTTGCGGATCTAAAACTTTCTAAAGATAAGAAAATTTCTTTTATACGAAATGTTCAAGATTTGAGTAAACTCATCTAAAGAGGTTGCCACAATGACAGACGCCATGAGTGCCATTCAGAAAGAAAGCTACAAGCCTGGAGATTATATTTTCTTCGAAGGCGACATCGAAAATCATTTTTACATCGTCGAAACTGGCGTCGTCAGTATTTTCACTAAAGATCAGATGGGAACACGCATTCCCATCGCGGATATTGTCGACGGAGAGTCTTTTGGCGAGTTTGCTTTGATTTCTAAAATGCCGCGAAGTGCGTCGGCTCAAGCGGTCACGGACGTCGTCTTGGTCAAAGTTTCCGAAGAGGGCTTTCAACAGCTTTTGGAAGAGCTTCCCACTTGGGCCGAGTGCATGTTGAAGTCCTTTGTGGACCGCCTGCAGAATATGACCGAAAAAATGCGGGAGCTGGAACAGTTTAAAAAACGGGAGTAACCGTTACCGCCTTTTAACAAAGGTCAGCGTGGGCTTTTTGGCTTGGAACTTGAAGTGTGACTATCATCTCAAATCAAAGGAGTTCTTATGCGCACTCTAGCCGTTTTTGTGACTATTTTGAGCCTTTTCAGCTCCCTTCCTGGGCACTCTGCGGAACGCTCATTCCGTGTCGCTCAATCTAAACGCATTACGACCCTAGTAGACCGGCTTTATGCGAAAGATGGGAACGCTTTTGGAACGGTCTTTTGCCACGCCGAGGCCCCGCAGGTCCTCTTCGTCGATAGCCGCTATCAGGATCTGGATGGAAAAACTTTTTTCTTCAAATCCTTGGAAGCTTGCGATCAAGGACGGATCAATGCTCGTGAGCTTTCTCAGAAGTGTGCCGTTGAACTTATTCTTGATGAAGGTACGCAAGCCGCAGAAGTGCGGGTCCGTCAATGCTCTGGAAATTAACGGGCCTTCGTAAATAAGAACTCTGCAACAGATAGACTTTGAACAAAAAAAAGCCCCAAGAAAACTTGGGGCTTTTTTTATTTTTAATCAATCCAGAGTGGCCTAGGGAAAGCGCTCCGCACGGATTTGCGGTGTTCCGCTTCCAGAGGTCACCGTCAAACGAATATCACCATAATTACCGTATGATTCTAAACGAAGATCGATAGCTACGATGCGCTCACCGGCCGTGATGTATTCAGATGTGTATGAGTTTCCGGGATACAACATCTGAGAAGCCAAATTACGAAGAACCAATTGGCGACCACTTTCTGTATGCAAAACAGCCTCGTGAACCAGGATGGACGCGTTCGAAACACTCGCACGAACATAGTCGACATACGCAGGATAGCTGAAGCTGACGCGCACCCATTCACCACCACTGCGACGAGTGATATCAGAGAAATAAACACTGTTGTCATAAGATGACGGCGGTGTTGGGTAAGAAGGATAGTTCGGGTACGTCGGATAGTTTGGATAAGTTGGATTGCGCGGGTAATCCGGGTATCTTGGCGGAGGGTTGTGCCCATGGCGCGGTGGCGGATTGTAGCGACCACGGCCACGTTCTTCTCTTTCACGACGATCACGCTCTTCACGCTCACGGCGATCACGTTCTTCACGATCGCGACGATCTCTTTCGACGCGGTCGTTATCGCGATCATTTCGATCACCGCGGTCACCAGGACGACTGTCACCAGGGCGTACGGGGCCATGATTGTCGCGGCCGCCGCGATCTTGAGAGAATGCCACCGGAGCCTGGAAAAGAACTGCGGAGACTAAAAGACTTGTTAAAAGTGGTTTCATAAAAACTCCTTGTTGAAACAGACAAGGAGGCCTTATTCCAAGATTCGTGCCGGACAAGATGACACCAACCCAAGTCGTCGGCGCCTACTTTTTAGGGTATTTCAGGAAAATTTCGCGTTGCAAATCCATCACTAAACTTAAAAGACGCCCTTCTAGAAGAGTGTCGACGTGAAGAAATTGCACTCCGGCGATTTGCGTGGTCAATCCGCCACCATGTTCCTTCTTCTGGACAAAACGCACTTCCACTTCGAACTCGATCGCACGGCGAGCGCCCAATCTTAAATTTCCTTTTAAGATGTCCCCGATTTTTACTTCCGGGGCCGTCTGGGGAAGCTCAATCTTAATGCCACCAGCGCTGATGTCTTTGACTCGGCAATCTAAAAATAAAGACTTACCGACGGCTTTAGTCAGGATAAAAAGAGCATCGTACTTTTCTGGTAAATCAAGGCGTGCATTGGCCCGTCTTTGCAGCTGAAACAAGTCACCATCAATTTTTAATACGGCCCAACCCGCTTCAAAATATAGTTCCGTTTGAATGAAATAGCGTTCGTTATTAAAGGCGAAGTTCACCACACACTTTTGCGCCGTCGTAATACTTTTCGAGTCCGCAGTATGATGACACAACAAGGCCTCGTCTTTTTCCGTCTGCACGGCGATTAAATGAAAAAGTTCTTCCTGCGAAGATCCTTTCACCGCCACCTGCAACTTATCGTGAGCCACTTCGCGAAAAAGCATTTTCTTTTCCGAAAGCGCTACCTTTTTAAAGATCATCTGCGGAGCATTTGGATTCGACGAGTTCATTAAACTTTCTCCAAAGCCTTTGCCCAACGGTGCAGACGCGCTTTGCGCGCCCCCGCCGTCATCTTCACTTTGAATTCCTTGTTAGTCTTCCAGACCCGACGAATCTCTTTTAAATCTTTCCATATTCCCGCCCCCAGCCCGGCAATGAAAGCCGCTCCTAAAGCGGTTGTTTCCAGGTTTTGTGGACGAACCACATTCACGCCGCAATAGTCCGCTTGTATTTGCATCAGCAGATCGTTGGCCGCGGCTCCGCCATCAACGCGCACACTGCGAATTTTTTTGCCCAGGTCTTTTTGCATCGTCACCAGAATATCGACATTCTGCAAAGCCATCGCTTCTAACGTCGCCCGGGCAACGTGGGCTTTGGTCGTTCCACGCGTCAGGCCACTGATCACACCACGGGCTTCAGGACGCCAGTGAGGCGCGCCTAACCCCGTCAAAGCGGGAACAAACTCCACGCCCTGGGTGTCCTCGACGGTTTTTGCCAAAGCTTCGATATCGGATGAGTGTTGAAACAATCCGAGTCCGTCGCGCAGCCACTGAACGGCGGCTCCGCATACGAAGGCTCCGCCTTCAAGAGCATAGACCAGGTCTCCGTTTTTCAGTTTCCAGGCGATGGTCGTTAAAAGTTTGTTCTTCGACTTCACGGCCTTCGTTCCCGTATTAAGCAAAAGGAAGCTGCCTGTTCCAAATGTGCACTTCGAATCGCCCACATCAAAACAAGTCTGACCGAAAAGGGCCGCCTGCTGATCGCCAAGAATTCCTGTTATAGGAATTCCGTCGGGCAGAAAACCCAAGCCTTGCGTACGCCCAAAATCAGCATTCGAAGGACAGATCTCGGGAAGAATTCCCGGTGGCACACCAAAAAGCTTTAGCAAGTCATCATCCCACCAGCCCATGTGAATATTCATCAACATCGTGCGAGAGGCGTTGCTGACATCCGTTTTGTGAGATTGACCATTGGTCAGCTTCCACAAAAGAAACGTATCCACAGTGCCCGCTAAAACGTGGCCTTCACGCGCCTTCTTTTTGGCGTTAGGGACGTTCTTCAAAAGCCATTGAATCTTGGTGGCAGAAAAATAAGGGTCTAAAACCAATCCCGTTTTTGCGGTGATCATTTTTTCTTTTTTAGCCTTCTTTAGGCGTTCGCAGATTTCCTGCGTGCGACGGCACTGCCAAACAATCGCATTATGCAGAGCTTTTTTGGTTTTAGCATCCCACAGCATGACGGTTTCACGTTGGTTGGTAATGCCGATCGCCTGAATTTGCGATCCTTTGATCCCGGCCTTCTCTAAAGCCATTCGCATGGATCTTTGCGTAGAGTACCAAATGTCCTCAGGGTCGTGTTCCACCCACCCCGGCTTAGGAAAAATCTGCTTGAATGTTTCACGGGCCTCTGCGACAAGACCTCCGGCTTGATTGATTATACAAGTCCGAGAGCTGGTTGTACCTTGGTCGATCGCCATGATAAAAGAAGAAGACATATACACCCCAAAAGTTCAGATGGACGTTACTACATCATGAAGAATTTCTTGCAGAAACCCAACGAAAAAATTTTTGGTCTTCGGAACCTTGACCGGGACACTTTGATTTTTCGTGTGCTGCCCAGATTCCTTCTGGAAATTCTGCGTAAATACTTTCGCTTAGAAATCACCGGTGCGGAAAATATTCCTCGCCGCGGACCCGTCATAATCGCACCGAACCATTCCGGCTACACCGGCTTTGATGCCTTTCTTTTGGGCCATATCGTGCAACAAGAAGCTCGCCGGGTCCCTCGCGTCCTCACCCATCACTTTTGGTTTTTAACGGAAACAACTGCGATTCCCGCTCAGAAAATGGGCTTTACCGAAGCGACTTTTGAAAATGGCCTTAATGCTCTAAAAAAAGGAAATGCCATCGTGCTTTTTCCTGAGGGTGAACAAGGAAACTTCAAACCCACCACCGAGCGCTATCAGCTTCAAGAGTTTAAGCGCGGATTTGTCCGCATGGCTTTGGAAAGTCAGTGCCCGATCGTTCCTGCGATCATTTTGGGAGCGGAAGAAACACATATTAATTTAAAGAAATTGAAGTTCACCAAATTCTTAAAAGGCAGTGTCATTCCGCTGCCATTGAATATTGTTCCTTTGCCTGCGAAATGGCGCATTCATTTTTTGGAGCCGATTTATCTGCCTTACAAGCCCAACGCAGTGGATGACACAGAACTGGTGCATGAAATCGCCCAGGACATTCAGGAAAAAATGCAGGAAGCCATTCAGCAAGAGCTTTCCAAACGTGGAAATCCCTTTCTTTAGTTTTTTTATTTACGCTTATCGGGCACGTCTTCAGCGACCACCCTTAGAATATTGTGCCACTTTGAGACAAGGATGCCGGGTTCGTCAGCGTTACGGCTGGCCAGTTGCTTAATCAGCAAGGCAGAGAGTCCGACGGCGATGGTGAGGAGGAGCACGTACTCCACCACGATTTGACCACGTTTATTCATGTCTTAAATAGTATCACACTTCCGCAAGACCTAAAGCAGGGGCTGGCATAGCTGGACGCCAGTTTTCCATTGTGAGACGAAGAGTTTCTACCAAAAGATCCAGGTTTTCGTCCTCGATAGGACCGCGCAGTCCTATAACGACGTCATCGTGCCACTTTTCCACTTCCAAAGGGCCTGGTTTTGCGCCGGCATTTTCAAAAGAAAGAAGGAAGCTGTCCACCGTGGGATAAACCATCAGAAGAATATTTGCGCCAGAAGCTTTGGAAATTTCCTTGGCTTTGGTCATTTCCGCGCTCAACTTTTGCTGGATTAAGAAATAAATCTTCAAAGCCAGAGCTTCGTGAAACTGCGCAAAGTAAATGCGAACGGGACCATCAAAGATGGCACTGTTAAACGCAGGATTAAAATACTTCGACTGCATTAAAGTGGTATATGACGATCTCATGTTGTAGTTCCCCTCCCACGACACAGCTCAAGACTAGGAAGAAATACCATGTTTATTCAAAGGAAATTTTAAGAATCTTAAATTTTCTGACGCAGCAGATTAATTAAAGACTATTAAAAACCCTCTTTCCTCTCGAAAAAACCGCCTTCTTAGAGGCCTCCCCTATACTGTAGAAAAGGGTTTGCCAGTCTCTTTCAGTGCATAAAATATCAGCAGACTTACCCACTTCAATTGAGCCCACCTCTTGTTGCAGGTTCAACGCATGGGCCGCCCCCACGGTGTAAGCTCCGAGGACCTCGGGCAGGGTCATCTTCATTTCCAAGCGCGCTAACAGTCCTACCAAGTTCAAATCCTGCGTGGGCGAGGTTCCGGGATTAAAATCCGTCGCCAGTGCCACCCGCGCCCCCGCGGCAATCATCTCGCGCGCCCGAGGATAATTTGTTTTTGTATAAAGATCTGCCGCCGGTAACAGAACACAAGTCACTTCCGACTTCGCCAAAGATTGAATTTCTTTTTCCGTGACTTGCAAAAGGTGGTCTCCGGATAAAGCCCCCAAACGCACGGCGACGTCGCTGCCGCCACTGAGAGACATTTGATCCGCGTGAATCAGAATTTCAAATCCCATCTCTTGCGCTTTCCGCAAATACACTTCAGATTCGGCCTTTGGAAAAAAACCTTTTTCAATAAAGACATCCACCCGGCGCGCCAGCTTTCTTTTTTTTACGACCGGCAATACTTTTTCACCCAGGAAGCTCAGATACTCTTCATAGGTTTTGAATTCCGGCGGCAACGCGTGAGCCCCCAAAAAGGTACAAACTGTGCGCAAATTTTTAATACTTTGTGCGGCTTCAAGCATCTTCAGTTCATCTTTAAGATTCAATGCATAACCGGACTTGATCTCGACAGTGGTTACACCCTGAGAAATAAAATGATTTGCCCGTGCCTGCCCTTGCTTCGCAAGCTCGATGAGTTTCGCCGAACGCGTTTTCTTCATGGTGGAAAGAATCCCGCCCCCGCGAGCGGCGATTTCCTGATAACTGACGCCCTGATTGCGCATTTCAAATTCTGCGGCCCGATCCCCGGCGAAAATCAAATGAGTGTGGCATTCAACAAATCCGGGAAGAACAGTCAACCCCTTCATGTCGAATTCTTTTATGTTTTTCTTTTGCGCCCACTGCTTCGGCAGTTTTTTATGAGGACCGACCCAGGCAATGCGATCTTTTTCCATAAGCACAGACGCATTGGACAGAATACTAAGATCTTCTTCCTGCACGTGACGCCCGCCTTTCATGGCGGCGCCCTGCAAGGTCAGAAGTGTGGAAATATTTTTTAAAAGAATGCCCATGATTCATTCAAACACATGGGCATCAAGGATCAAGTAAAAACAATCGGACTACATAATCTTGATACTGCGGCCTTTTGAGCTTTCCGCTTTGGGAAGATTAATGTGCAAAACACCGTCTTCAAAACGAGCTTCAATCTTTTCCGCACTCACCATCGAGGGCAAAGTAAAACTGCGCATAAAACGGCCATAAGATCTTTCCGTGTATTTGCCCTCTTCTTTAGTTTCGCGTTTGCGCTCTCCAGAAATTGTCAGGATATTGTCATTTAAATCGATTTTGATCTGATCTTTCTTCATTCCCGGCAAATCCACGGTCACAAGATACATGTCATTCTTATCTTCCATGTCGACAGCTGGCGAAAAATCCGCCATCCCCCGAGTTGCGGGAAAACGATCAAACTCGTTCATGAATTCTTCCAGTTGACTGACCAAATCTCTTTGCGAACGCTGACTCCAAGGTGAGAGTGAACGCATCGGCATAAGTCCTCCTTTGATATTGGACTCTGATTATCGAACGCTCATCAAAGGCGTCAACAGAACGCCGACGTTTCTGTTAAAAGTTAAAGACTGATGAGGGACAAATAGAAACGGCGCTTTCTAAGCGCCGTTTTAATTGGGAATTTGCGATCAGAATTTATTCTGGCGAGAACCACACATCGACAATAGATCCCTGCTTCTCTTTTCCTTTTTCAATAAAGACAAAAGTACTTCTTTCCCGAGCTTCAGCTCGCGCACCGAACGGCGTTTTTGCACTTTCATCGTATTGCAAAGAAATGGATTTAATACGGGATTTTAACGGCACCAGCTCTGATGCCTGTGACTTGCCATCTCCGTTTTTATCGAACCACAAAAGAAGCTTGGCGAAGTCTTTGTCGTTTTTATCAATCACGCCGTCGCCGTTGGAATCGAGCTCTTTCAGAGCTTCAAAACCATTCTTGAATTTTTCACCTTCATTACCGAACAACTCGTCCGCTTTGGTGATTTTTTTATCGCCATCACGATCCAAAGCCACGAAGGCTCCGGGAGCTTTGGCTTCTGGCCAAGACGTTTTGCCCGAAGGATTCAATGGGAATTGAGACTTCCCTTCAAAGCGTGGGCGCTGATCATCAAAGAACACCATCAGTGGCGAATAATAGCCGCCACAGTAGCCGTTTTCCCCAGGAAAGAACGCGGACACATTGTACTGACGTCCGTCTTTGGAAGCACTGGTATAGACACTGGCTGACAGAGGACCGTTAGTTCCCATGTACTGCTGGCCTGCATGCGGCGCAAATTTTTGCGTGAACGAGGTTCCGTGCAACTTCACATCGAAGTCCTCACTGATATTTCCCTCTTCATCGACCATGCTTGTCACTGTCACCGGGATCACCATGCGCACGCTGTTTCCCGCATAAGAGGCGACAACCCCCGAGGTTACATTTTCCCCGGTCAGAGCCACAACCGTGTCATTCCCCGCTTTGGAAACCACGTCCGATGGATATCTAACAAAGTACTGTTTCACCGTCCCTTTGTCATTAATTGCCAGATTCAATTCGACGGTCGCGTTTCTGGCGATCGGATTGGACACCGAACGCAGGTTCGTCCCGAAACACGTATTCGTAATATTCACTGTGATTGAGTTTTGTGCTGCCCGGGTTACTTGCCCCGAAAGCACGACACCTTGAAATCCCGCTGTACCACCGACGCCGGAATTCACGGCTGCGGGTTGTTGTTCCGCCTGTGCGTAAACCCCGATGCCGAACAAAAGTGGCAGCGATAGCCATCTTCTAAGAAACATACAAGCCCCCTTGTTTTCCCCTTAAACGAACCTTATTTGCCCACATCTTGTGGACGAATAATTTGATAATAAATCAAAGAATCTCGTGCGTTATTTCTAGAGAAGACAACTCTAGACACGCCAGCTGCAAATAGTTGACCCTGCGAAAACGTATTGTTCTTATAAACAGAACGCAAAAGATTGACTGTCTTCGTTTGCGGGTCCTTGTCTAAATAATACTTGATAATATTCACGGCTTTCAAGCGCACAAGAGGAGCCGCGCCCCCCATCGGCGGTATATCCCTTAAGAACTTATCTTCGTCTTGAATTGTCTCGTTTGGATACAGTGGATGAGTCCGATTCAGAAAGCCGGGAAGATTCAAAGGGCTTAATCGAGATTCCCCTGGAGCAATCACGGACCCCACGAAAATCGGTGAACGCGCAGGAACTTTGTAATTCGGACCCGTCGCCGTCATTTCACGAACAGCTGCGGGAGAATCCAACATCAGAAGATTTCCCACCTGCCAAATGGCCGGACTGGATTTGGAAACTTCATTGCCTTTATTCAAAGATTTGAAAGTCAAAGACGCTTCTTCCATGGCACTCGCAGGCAAAGCCCCAAGCTCATAAGCCACCGCCGGCGTGTACATCATCGTGCCCAACTTATCGTTGGTGGTAATAAAGACGAACTCGTTACGACGCCCGAACTCTAAAGTCAGCTTGCGTGGAGATTCATACTCGGGGTCTCCGCTGACATCAGAAACGTAGTCGAAAAATCGAAACCCTGTGTCGTCGGTAATCAGCACGTTATTAAACGAAGGCTCGGAAAATTTCAGATCCTTCAAAATCATTCGCTCGGCGATAATGTTATCAACTTTGTCTTCGATCTCGTTCGTGATTTCTTCTTTGGTTTTTGCCGTGAAGACGAAGAACGAAGCCGCAACCATGCCCATGATACCCAGAAGGGCAACACCGACTACCATCTCTGCTAAAGAAAAACCTTTTTGATTTAAACTCATTGTGAATTCACCACAAATTGATAGTCCACGAAACCATAGTTCCCCGCCTGAATAGCATTCATATCGCCTCCGGACTGAGCCTGCGCCCAATCCTTGTGGCTCAGGCGCACAGTCACAATGTACAAGCCTTTAAAGTCCGGTGAGGCTTGCACCACAAAGCCATAACGGCCTGGACACTCTGTGCAGTCTTTCGCTGGTAAAATCTTTCCATTTCCCCAAGCCATTGGCAGTTTTTCCAAGGCCAAAGCTTCACTGCGAGATTTGTCAGAAGTAAAATAATTGATCTGATACATGCGCACGTTGGGACGGATATTTTCAATGACGTCATTGATTTGTTTGTACAACGAATTTTTCGTTCCGCTTTCCTTCGCCACTTTACGCATATTGATGGTGCCGGAAATAAAGAAAGACCCCACCAGCGTGATCATCGCCATTCCCAACAGCGACTCTAAGATAGATAGACCTTTTTGGTTTTTGATCTGCGCCATCATATGCCGGACTCCCGTGAGATTTCCAAGACGTAAAAATGCACCAGACGGTTCTTACAAGTAGTCGCGGTACCCGTTGATGACGAAAGGCCGCAGTCCGGGTCCACCGAAGTCCAACGGAAAGGATCGGCCTTTGAACGAAGCACGATGGAATTACAGCGATAAAGATTCGCGACATTTAACATCGAAGGATACGGATGCCATACGGGATAGCGGGCGATCGTCGAACAATCCTGCCCGTTCACACCCTTTAAGACGTGGGCCTGGCGCAGCTCGTAAGTTGCCATGGGGTGATAGATCGTACTCCAGCGAATACCTGCATCGTAGGCCGTGTCGTCAATTTCTATTCCATTAGTCACGATGAAGCTTCCGATGATTCTTAACTCGGAAGAGCGCGGTTCAATCACCAGTTTTTCACAAGTGAAAAATCCCGTGACAAAGTTGGCCGTGCTTTTAATGATGCATCGGCGCGCCACGGACTTTACGATGAAATCGACTTTCGAATAGCCGCTCGATCTATAAGAGTTATTGCCATCCAAGATGATATCCGTGCGATCTTCATACTTATCCGTAAACGCCCACGAGAAACGCGAATTTGGCGCAAACGACAGTCCCCAATCGCTCAGGCCGAAGGCAGAGTTTTCTGGCGTCTTACAAATCAAATCGTAGTTTTTATAGGCGTTTTCAGTCGGCAGATCACCACGGTACCGTCCATCTTTGTCGGTCAGATACTGAGACCCCTTGATGGCGCCGCCTTCACGGTTGAACTGCAAAGTGCCCACGTTGTTTGAAGACCAGGGACGTAACGAATACTTTTTGAAATACGAGACGTCATACGCTTCCAAACGCATATTTAGTGATAAAGGATTGCCGTTGCTATCGACCAGCATCTCTTCATTTTCAAAAGTCACTTCTAAATCACGGAAAGAGGCATTCCCAACAGCATCGGTGTTGGGATTATTGGGATCTTTGGGGTATTTCACCGCGATACGAACTTTCGGCTGAATCCCCTGCTTGGATTCAACGGCCGCCAATTGTCTTTCATACATTGTCACTTGCTCTTCCGCGCGAGCAATGTCGTTCTTTTTGTTTTCTTTGGCTCTTTCGATTTCGCGGATCTGTCTTTCGATATCGTTAATTCGGTCTTCCAAACGCGCAATACGATCGCGGTCTTTTTTGTCGCGAGCCTCGCGCAATTGATCTTCCGCCTGATCCAGGTCTTGTTTGGCACGCGCCAAGGCATTTTCAATTTCTCGGAGGTCCTGCTCGTATCGGTCTTTAGCCAATTGGGCGTCTGCCAAATTTCGCTTGATTGTGTTTTTTAGTCCCGAAAGGTCGATTTTGGGCTCTAACGTCACGGTGCCATTATCTGGGATCTCACCCGTGACGATCACAGAGTCTCCGAAATTCATCCGGAATTTCGCCACCGCCGATTCCTTCTTATCCAAATTCCACGCGTTCAAAAAGCCCTTGATCACACTCGGCGAATCCACTTCGCCCGTCTGCGGATTGAAACGATTTTTATCCGTCAATCCCAGACGGTACTGATGCTTGCTACCTGTATTTTGCAAAATCTGCCCGCGCAACTCACTATTCAAGGTGCTTTTCAGATCATATTTTGAAAGGTTGTACTCAACGCATTTTTTAAGATCCGAAGGGTCCACCGTTTGGCCGCTAGTCTGGGCTCCGGAAAGAAAATCCAGACCCAAATCTCGCGTTCCATCCAGCTCGACACCTTTTTGAAAGCCGCCGAACTGACGAATATTCGCCCAAAACTGGTCCGTCGAAGAACCCGCGGTGCGCGGTTGAAATTCAACATTCTGACGAAGGATCGGACCTTCTCCCAGGACAAGCTTATCTTTGAAGGTCACCGGAGTATAAATAGTATCAAGACCTTTTTCATCAGTTTCCACATCGGGAGCTTCGGGCAAACGAACCGCTCCGTTCACAAAGACCGGACTTTCAAAAATCAGTCCGGGATACTTCACGCGGTCATTCCGCGAAGGAAATTGTTTTAAAGCCGCATCCCCTTTTGCTTCGGGAACGCCACTGCGATTTTCTTTATCCAGATGCAGATCACCAGCGACTAACAAAGCAAAACTGCCGACTTCGCGTGGATACACACCCACTTTCGACGTCGTAGTGAGCTCGCTGCCTCCGACTTGCAGGGGCTTGCCGACACCATCCAGAAGACTGATCTTGACGATTAAATAAAGTTCTCGCCCATACTCAGGAATAATACCGCGGCTATCGCGAGTGATTTCAATCCGCACGGCCTCTGTCTTATAGCCCTTTAACTCAGACACGATTTTGTAAACTGGATGAAGAGCACTGAAAGATTTCAATGAAATGGTTTCGCCAAAACTATAAAGCGGCGCCTTATCCGGATTCGCGACGCCAGCCAGTCTTAGGAAATTCACCGTTTCGGCCTTCATCAACATCCGCTCAATAGAGCGAGGATGCGCCAAGACCGCCGTCATCGAGTCACCGCATTTTTCCGGCATCCAGTCTTTGGAAAAACACCAGCGTTGTTTGATACCAAATAAGGTAAAATCCATCATTGAGTGCAAAGCCAGACGGGCCGTGATGATTGACGCTGTTTTGGTCACCTGTTGACGATGTTTAATGACTTGCGGAGATAGAAAATAAAGCATGACGCCGACAATACCGACGGCGAGAAGGGCCTGAACAAAAGCGCTTCCTTTATTATTTTGCTTCAAGATAGAACGTTCTAGCCAGAAGAGTGGTTTCATGGCGAATCTCCTATCTGCCCCTATCGACACACAGGATATCAAACTTAAGATACGAAAGTCCGGTACACCCCCTGTTTTACCGGACTTTCACTCTTATCGCTTCACTCTGAGACACTCTTCGTTTCGAATAGAGAAAGAAGGCCTTTACTTGGCTTTACCCTGATTGGCGACGGCCGCGATGGCGGCGTTCACTTCCTCGGGATCACCGATAAATTCTTTTTTCAGGACCTTAAAGTTTGCGTCCAACTCATACATCATCGGAATACCCGTCGGCATGTTGACGCCCATGATTTCTTCAGGAGTCATCCCTTCCAGGTGCTGCATCAAAGCCCGCAGACTGTTTCCGTGCGCCACGATCAAAACGTTCTTCCCAGACTTGATTGTTGGTGCAATCGTGTTGTTCCACAAAGGCAGAAAGCGTGCGACTGTGTCTTTCAATGACTCTTGGCTAGGCAAAATTTTGGGGTCGACGTCTTTGTAACGCGGATCGTGAGAAGGATGGCGAGGATCGTTCACATCCATTGCGGGAGGCGGAACATCATAACTTCGTCGCCAAATCTGCACTTGATCTTCGCCATGACGAGCCGCAGTTTCGGCCTTGTTCAGACCTTGCAGAGCTCCATAATGCCGCTCGTTCAAGCGCCAGTCTTTGTGGACTGGAAGCCACACTTGGTCTACTTCATCCAAAACGAAGTTCAAAGTTTTGATCGCTCTTTTCAACATGCTGGTATAGGCGACATCAAAGCTAAAGCCCTTATCTTTGAGAGCTTTCCCGCCTTTTAGAGCTTCGGCTCGACCTTTTTCTGAAAGATCAACGTCTTGCCATCCGGTAAATCGGTTTTCCTGGTTCCACACACTCTCACCGTGCCGAATTAGAACTAACTTATACACAGTTTAAACTCCTTCAATTTACATAGAAAAAGAGCTATCATGGCAAGGCCTTCTTTTACATCAAAAGCTTGCGATATTGCCGCGCATTAAGGCGTGTCAAACTCCCGACTTTTTGAAAAATTAGCAGGCGTCTAAAACGTGGAGAAAACACCGTGAACAATAACAGTGGCATCAATCGCGCCAACCTTGAATACATTGAACAGCTTTATGCAGATTTCAAATCCAATCCGGATTCGCTTGCCGTTGAATGGAGAAGTTTCTTTGAGGGAGTCGAGTTTGCTCAAGAAGGCAAATTCGGAATGTCAGACAAAGAGCTCGCGGTTTACCAACTGATTCAAGCTTATCGCGCTGACGGCCACACGGAAGCGAACTTGAATCCTCTTTACGCTCCGAAAGACAGCGAGCTGCTGTCTTTAAAGCGTTTCGGTTTGAGCGAAAAAGATTTATCGGCCAAATTCCAGGTAGGCTCCTTGATCGGCAAACAAGGCGCGACTCTTTCAGACATCATTGCCCAACTTAAAAAAATCTATTGTGGCACTTTGGCTTTGCAGGCTTCCGATGCTTCTCCAAAAGAAGTGCAATGGTTGCAGACAGAGTTTGAAACAGCCAGCGCGGGCAAACTTTCTTTGGATGACAAAAAAAACGCGCTGTCGTCTTTGACGAAAGCAGAGACTTTAGAAAAATTCGTCCACACTCGTTACGTGGGTAAAAAACGTTTCTCTGTCGAGGGCGCTGACTCCATTCTGCCGATGATGGACACGTTGGTGAACAAAGGCACGGGCCTGCAAGTTCAGGAAGTTTTCGTCGGCATGGCACACCGGGGACGCGTGAATATTCTGGTGAACTTCTTCGGTAAAGGTGAAGAGTACGTCTTCGGAGATTTCAACGGTCCGCTGGAATTGGCCGAGCCGGTTGAAGGCTTCGATGGCGACGTCAAATATCATTTGGGTTATGTCTCTGAAAAGAAAACCGCGAATGGCACTTGCAAAGTGACGATGGCTTACAACCCTTCTCACTTAGAAACTGTGAATGCGGTGGCTGTCGGTATGGCGCGCGCAGCACAGGACACTTTGGGTGACAGCACTCGTAAGAAAGTGGTTCCTGTTCTTATCCACGGTGACGCGGCCTTTGCCGGTCAAGGCATCGTGCAGGAAGTTTTGCAAATGGCCGGAGTCAAATCCCACACCGTCGGCGGAACTATTCATGTGATCCTGGACAACCAAGTGGGTTTCACCACCAATGGTTTTGACACCCGCTCCACTCGTTATTCTTCTGACGCTGCAAAAATGACATTCACGCCTGTTCTACACGTAAATGGTGACGATGTCGAAAGCGCCGTGCGCGCGATGGACATCGCTCTTCGTTACCGTCAAGAGTTCGGTAAAGACGTCGTAATCAACTTGATCTGTTACCGTAAGTACGGCCACAACGAAGGTGACGAGCCAGCATTCACCCAACCGCAAATGTACGAGATTATTAAAACTCACCCGACCGTGCGTGAGATCTACGGCAAAAAACTGGTTGCTGAAGGCAGCCTGGATCAGAAGTCCGTCGATGATCTTTACCAAAAAGCGATGGATCGTTTGCAAACCATCTTTGAAGAAACAAAGAAAACGCCGCCGAAACTTAAGAACTTCAAGTTCGAAGGTCCTTGGCAGGGTCTTCGTCGCGCGACAGATGCCGACTTTGAAAAACCGGCAAACACAAAATTTGACATCAACACTCTGAAAAAGATCGGTGAAAAGATCGGCTCTTTCCCCGAGGGCTTCACTCCTCATCCAAAATTGATCAAACTTTTGGAAACCCGTAAAAACATGGGTGCCGGTAAAGATCCTATCGATTGGGGAATGGGCGAGCTTCTGGCTTACGGAACCCTTCTGCATGAGGGCTCCAGTGTTCGTCTGACTGGCGAAGACTGCGTGCGCGGCACCTTCACTCATCGTCATGCGGGTATGTACGATTTCAAAACGGGCAAGGCTTACTTCCCTCTGGCCGATCTGAATCCAAAAGCAAACTTGCTGGTCGCTGAAAGTATTCTTTCTGAATACGGCGTACTGGGTTTTGAATATGGTTACTCGAATCAAGATCCTCGTTCACTGGTGATGTGGGAAGCCCAATTCGGTGACTTCGTTAACGGAGCCCAAATCGTCATTGACCAGTACATCGCGGCCGCCGAATCCAAATGGCAGCAGATGAGTGGTCTTGTGATGCTTCTGCCTCACGGCTACGAAGGGCAAGGTCCAGAGCACTCTTCCGCTCGTCTTGAGCGCTTTTTGCAATTGGCCGCGCAGAACAACATGCAAGTGTGCAACTTAACGACTCCGGCGCAGATTTATCATGCTCTTCGTCGCCAAATGCACCGCGATTTCCGCAAACCTCTCGTCGTGATGTCTCCGAAGTCTTTACTTCGCCATCCGCGTGCGGTTTCAACTTTGGAAGAATTGGCTAACGGCCAATTCCAAGAAGTGATTGCAGACACTGTTGATAAATCCAAAGTGGATACAGTGGTGTTTGTTTCCGGCAAACTTTACTACGAGTTGTTGGAAGAAAGAGAAAAAACGAAAAAGGATAACATCGCTTTGGTTCGTCTCGAGCAGATCTATCCTTTCCCGGCAAAACAAGTCACCGAAGTTTTGAAGTCTTATCCGAAGGCAAAAACTTTGATCTGGGCTCAAGAAGAACCTAAGAACATGGGCGCTTTCCAGAATGTGTACTTCAAGTTTGTCGATGTGGTTGGAAAAGCCGGCATGAAGCTGGGTTTTGAATACGCGGGTCGTCCAGAGAGATCTTCTCCAGCAACAGGCTCTACGTACCGTCACGCGATCGAACAGGCTGAGATCATTAAATCTATTTTTGGCGCTTAAGGCGCAGTTTAGGACTTTGTAAATGAAACAAGAGATTAAAGTTCCTACGGTTGGGGAATCCATCACAGAAGCAACCATCGGTAGCTGGACCAAAAAATCCGGCGACTTTGTAAAGCGCAACGAAGTTTTAATGCTGCTTGAAACAGACAAAGCCAGCGTTGAAGTTGTCGCAGAAAATGACGGTGTCTTGACTATTCTTCCCGGCAGTGAAGCTGGCGCCGTGGTGAAAATCGGGGCGACAGTCGCCACTTTGGATACAGACGCGAAACCTGCGGCCGGAGCCGCTGCAGAACCTGCAAAAGCAGAGACGGCTCCATCCCCAGCACCCGCAGCGCCTCAACAAGCCGCTGCGACTGGTAAAGATGCCTCTGCGCACCTGTCCCCTGCTGTGCAAAGAATTGTGACTGAGAAAAACCTCGATCCTTCGGCTATCCAAGGCACTGGCAAAGACGGTCGCTTGACGAAGGGTGATGTTCTTGAGGCGCAACCTCAAGCGAAGGCGGCTCCAGCAGCCGCTCCGGCTAAATCGGCAGCTCCGCAGGTATCTGCGGCTGACGTTATGACGGCTCGTGGTCCTTCCAAACAAGGTGATAAAAAACTTGTGGCGATGACGACCATTCGCAAACGTATCGCGGAAAAACTAAAAGAAGCACAAAACACCGCAGCTCTTTTAACGACTTTCAACGAAATCGACATGACGAAAGTGATGGAGCTTCGTGCGAAATACAAAGACAAATTCAAGGAAAAATACGGCTTGAATT
Organism: Bdellovibrio sp. ArHS; assembly: GCF_000786105.1. Classification (NCBI taxonomy): domain Bacteria; kingdom Pseudomonadati; phylum Bdellovibrionota; class Bdellovibrionia; order Bdellovibrionales; family Pseudobdellovibrionaceae; genus Bdellovibrio; species Bdellovibrio sp. ArHS. The sequence continues at coordinate 76,886 of NZ_JTEV01000016.1, read as the reverse complement.
TGGGCTTCAACGGTTTCTTTGTAAAAGCAGCGGTCGAGGCTTTGAAAGCTTACCCGGCGGTCAATGCCTGGATCACAGGAACAGACATCGAATACCACAACTACTACAACATCGGCATTGCCGTATCGACCGAGAAAGGTCTGATGGTTCCCAACGTGAAAGACGCTGACACTCTTTCATTGGCGGGAATTGAAATGGCGATCCGCGATTTGGCGACGAAAGGTCGTGACGGCAAGATCACTCCGAATGATTTGGGTGGCGGCACCTTCTCCATCACAAATGGGGGTGTATTCGGATCTCTTCTTTCAACACCGATCCTGAATTATCCTCAATCCGCAATCTTGGGCCTTCACAAAATCCAGGACCGCCCGATGGCGATCGATGGCAAAGTGGAAATTCGTCCGATGATGTATGTGGCATTGACGTACGACCATCGCATCATCGACGGCAAAGAGGCCGTCAGCTTCCTGGTGAAAATCAAGGAGCTTGTGGAAGATCCAGAACGTTTGCTTCTGGAAGTCTAAATTTAAGTTATAAGGCCCGCCTCAAAACGGGCCTTCATTTATTGAACGCCCGTTTTTTTTCATTATAAGGATGCTTCTATGAGCGAGACACAATTTGATCTGATCGTTATTGGTTCCGGACCCGGTGGTTACGTGGGCGCGATTCGTGCGGCGCAATTGGGACTTAAAACTGCAATTATCGAAAAGGATAAAACTTACGGCGGAACCTGCCTGAACGTCGGCTGTATTCCTTCCAAAGCTCTGCTTGAAAGTTCTGAACACTTCGTTGCGGCTCAACACGACTTCGCTGCGCACGGAATTAAAGTTTCCAAAGTGGACTTGGACCTACCAACAATGATGGCGCGCAAAGATAAAGTCGTTAAACAGAATACCGAAGGTATTGCTTTTCTTTTCAAGAAAAACAAAATCACGCCTTTTACCGGCTTCGGTAAAATTATCGCTCCGGGAAAAGTCGAAGTGAAGGGCGCTGATGGCAACACACAGGTTCTGACCGGAAAGAACATCATGATTGCGACGGGCTCTGCCCCCGTCGAACTTCCCTTCCTGAAATTTGATGAAAAACGTATTGTCTCTAACACCGGCGCCTTGGCACTGACTCAAGTACCAAAAACAATGATCGTCGTTGGCGGCGGTGTGATCGGCCTTGAATTGGGTTCTGTATGGCAACGCCTGGGTGCCAAAGTGACCGTGATCGAGTACGCCAATCGCCTGGGCGGCACGATGGATCAGGAATGCATGACCGTTTTAAAACGCGGTCTGGAAAAAGAAGGCATGAGCTTCCTGCTATCCACCAAAGTCACCGCCTCCAAAACTTTAAATGATGGCGTTGAAGTGACTTACGAGTCTTTGACCGACGGCAAAACAGCGTCCATGAAAGCAGATGTCGTGTTAGTCGCCACGGGCCGTAAGCCTTTCACAACCGGCGTCGGCTGCGAGGAGATGGGCATTCAAAAAGATCCTCAAGGACGTATCGTCGTTGATAAACACTTCCAAACGAACATCCCCGGCATCTTCGCTATTGGTGATGTGATCACAGGCCCTATGCTAGCGCATAAAGCCGAAGAGGAAGGCGTGGCCCTTGCGGAAATCCTGGCTGGTCATGCCGGCCATGTGAACTACAACACCGTTCCTGGCATCATTTACACTCATCCCGAAATCGCAGCCGTCGGTCTGACCGAAGAGCAATTGAAGGAAAAAGGCATCGAGTTCAATGTCGGAAAGTTTCCTTTTATGGCGAATGGCCGTGCTCGTGCGAAGGGCTTCACCGACGGCTTTGTTAAAATCATCGCTGACAAGAAAACAGACCGCATCCTGGGCGCCCACATGGTCGGCCCCAGCGTTTCCGAGCTGATTCATGAAGTGGTTGTCTGCATGGAGTTCGGTGGCAGCAGTGAAGACCTGGCACGTTCTTTCCACGCACATCCGACTTTAAGCGAAGCCGTTCGCGAAGCCGCGTTGGGTGTGGAAAAACGCGTAAGACAGATGTAATTTTAAAGACTTTAAAATTGAAAAAGCCTTCAGGAATCCTGAAGGCTTTTTTTTTATTGGCACAAAGACTGAAGAACATTCCACCCCGGCTGCACTGCGGGCTCCATCGGTGTTTCTTCCGCCGTGGGTTCAAACTGACTGACCAGATCATTTTCATATTTATAACAGTCCCGGCGCTTGAAATTTTTCTGCTGCGGAAGGCTTTCCAGAACCGAAACCATCAGATCCATATGCGCCTCATCCAGGGCCCCTTGAGGAGCACTATTGTCCCGAAGAGTTTTAATTTGTCCTAAGACCCGATGCACTGATCCGAAGCGTTCTTGATTGTTTTTGGCCTTCACCACCTCTTTTTGCAGAAGTTCAGCATAACTATCCACTTGTTGACGAAGACTGCGCTGACTTTGAATGGGCACTTCCTGCCGAATCGCTGCGGAAGCCTCCCCGACCAAGAGCCATGCAACTGCCGTTAATAAGATACTTTTCATGCTCGCCTCCAGCATTTTTATCTTATGACTTCCCTTTTTTAGCAATCTCGACTGTAGCAAAAAACCAAATACTGATACTTTTTTAATTAAGAACGTTTGAGGAACCACAATGAAATGTCTATTTACTATCAGTATTATTCTTTTTTCACTTGCATCAGCCGCCGCGAACAAAATGGATATGGCTTGCGTTACAGAGTACCCATCGACAAGCTTTGTGGTACGTGAGTCGGGCAACTCTGTGATTGTTGAGATTTTCAATCATAATGGCCCCCAATATCGTCCCGTGTTTGAGGGACTGGTCACTCCTCATGATGTGAGCATCATCGCCCAGCGCGCAAGCGTCGTTGGCAAACTACCAACGATTTTACGTTTTGAATGGCCCCGTGAAAAGTGTGAGTACGTGGGACCTTTGGTCAAATCTTGTATGGGAATTACAGACGGACAGGATATCAACGGCGCGAAAGTCAGCGGTTGGGCCTTCAGCTCGGCAGAAATCCGAGAGAAAAATTTTGCCGGTGATTTTATGTATCACAAGGTTGCGGTGCAATTCGACGTGGATAAAGTCAGCTATTCCATTCCCATGACCTATCATGGTGAAGACTGTCAACCGGATCGCTTTTTTCGCAAGCATCTTCTGAAATAGGCTTTTCCAAATAAAAAAGCACGGGGCTTCCGCGCTTTTTATTTTTCTGAGCGCTTATTTACAAATTAGATCCACGACATTCAGAGCCTTATCGACATAGGGCTCTTTTTGGCTTTTGTCGTAAGACTTCATCATGGAATTCACTTCTTTTTTGTACTCAGGACATTTCTTCGCCTGAAATTCCTTTTTATCCGGCAGATAAGACAAAGACTCCATGAATAAACTCATGTTGAGCTCTTTTTCTTCAGCCTGACGGGGATTTTTGGCGCGCAGGTCGCTTAAATCCTTGTAGCTTTTTAAAAAGGCAGCAAACCGTTTGTTCACGTCCTTTTCTTTTTTCAACTCTGTTTCCAAAGTGGCTACTTTCTTATTGAACTCCGAAAACACATCCACTTTCGCAGCTGCGACCGGATTTCCCGCTGTTAATAAAGCAACAGAAATTATAGCTCTAAGAAGTTTTGCTCTGTGCATGTTCCTGCTCCTAAACCTTTATCCAACAACCGTGCTTGGGCTTTTACTGCCGGGATGTAAATTGAGTCTTTATAGGCGAACAAGTATTGCGCCAACGTCAGTGGTTTACCACCTTTGGAAATCGCCTTCGCGCGAGCTTCACCGGCTTTCAACTTATTCTGTCCAGACTCAAACCAATAATTCATGTCAAAATCCGCTTTGGTGATCGGATATTTTTTGATCGTTGTCAGACGATATTTCAACCATTCACGGAAGAACATCGGCGGACGCCCAGGGCCCGAGTTGTAAGCCATCACGAAGAGCATCTCTTTAATAGTCTCTTTATCGAAGTGATCAATACCGGCCTCTTTCATCAGAGCTTCCGCCCCTTTGAAGTTGGGATCTTTGGAATCTGTTGAACGAGCAAAGGCATTATTCGAATTGCGCTTCGTCGCGTGATAGAAGATGCCATAGTACACCAAGCTGCGAAGTGGATTCGGCGGTGTTGAGATCGCATGACAGCGGTGGGCGTCCGCAGATTTAATATCTGCCGCCGTTTTGGGAACCGCACCAGGAATCTTCATCAGCCGCTTACAGGATTCCTTTTCACTGTTGGTGATGCGACCCTTAAAGCTTGGATAGTTTTGCGCTACATCGACCAAAGCTTGATCGGTAAACTGACCAATGCCCCCGTCATTCACAAGACCGAATGCATTGACATGCAGACCACTTTCATTGGAAAGTTTCGGCGCAATAAACTTAGCCGGAACATCCAGACAGTCCGCCACATCAATCAAAGAGTTATAAACTAGGTTGACGTAATCTTCCGTCACACAGGCTTTATGGCCATAACGTGTGGGAGTGCCTTCAGCATCTTTATCACACTTTGAAAACAACTGTGGATCTGGGCGGTAGTCTTTCACGTCCTTCACTTCACGTTGCTCAGTGGGGCCCTTGGTCCGATTGTACGCGATATCGGCTTCCCTTTTTTCTTCCGGTGTCAGCGCACGATCTTTCCAGAAACGTCTCATAATATAAAGCGCACATTTACGCGGAAGAATATCCGCGGTTTTGGAATAATCACGAGGAGCCGCAAAAAGACCTTGCGTGTCCGCTTTTTTAAAGGATTCAAATTTCTCTTGCAGATAATTTCGATCCTTGCCGCAATCTTCAGGCTTTTCAAAGCTCAAGATATTGGGCGTGGAACCAAATTGACAATTACATGTCATATCGTCTTTTTGCTGTGCCGTCGTCATGGTCGAAACTGATTGATTCGCCAAATTGATTTTTTGAATGACGGTTTCTTCCGTAGAAGATGCGAAGTCACTGCTATCGGGGCGATAATACAAACCGTACCAGCCGAAAACAGCGAAGCAAGTAAAACAACAAAATGTGTAAAGCCAGAACGATGTCCTCGATTGCTTCACTCTACTCTCCTTTTGATAGTGCATCAGCTTCTTATCTGTTTATTCAAAGCAAAACTAAAGGCCCGAAGGTCCAGTTACTTCTTTTATTTAGTGAACTTTTTTTCGGGTTTTCAGAAAGCACGGATCGTTTTGAGACGGAAAACTTCCGCGTCCGTCATCCCACATAAGAAAGCACTAAAAAGTGCATTTTCCCGGTGTCATGGTTCTTCTTTTGACTGGTCCAGCGAATATCCGAAGATAAATCCGGCTTTGCTTCGGAATCTCGAAGAGCAATGCAATAGACAACGCTGCGCATTGGAAAATTCCACAGGGTGCGCGATGCAGTAAAAAAGTATTCATTGATCCTTGCCTGCTCGCAATATACCCCTGCTTTTTTGTAACACTCGTAAGGACGGTATCATGTTTCGCTTACTTATATTGACGGTTTCATTCCTTTCCAGTTTGTCCGCGTCTGCGGCAGTTTGGCCGACAATGAATGAATGGTCGCCTGCCTATGAAGATCGCTACGCCGAATGGGTTCGCACTGAATGGCGCACGGACTTTTTTGCGCGTCGAACTTTGCCCAATGGGCAAAGCAACCCCTACTACGGTTTAAAGGTGGATTGTGCGGATACGGTCTATTCTATGCGCATTATTTTTGCCTATGAAAACCGCCTTCCTTTCGTCGCTCAAGATCCCACCGCGGCAGGAAAAACAATTTCCAACAAGATGAGTCGTTGGGACTCGCAAAGTGAGATCAACCGCGTTCGCAACTTCCTGTGGTACATCTATGAAACCATGAGCACTCGTTCTTTACCGAACGATACTTATCCCGTTGCGATCAATCGCAATGTGATTCGCTCTGGAGCCTTGATCTTAACCACGAAAAAGAATCACCACTCATGGACCGTCAAAGAAATCCTGCCCATCGGTGTTCCCCATTTGGTTTACAACTCTGTCGTGGGTGCAACCACCGGCCTGACTCTGCAAGAACGTCAGTCTTGGCCAAATCCTGAGTGGGTTTTCGAAGGTGAATATGCCGCTTCTGGACACGCCGGTTTCCGGGCCTGGAGACCCGCTTCTGCATTGAATATTCCCGTATGGCAAGTGCCCGGCTACAGCGAGGAACAATATCGCCTGCCTTTGAATAAATGGGTGCGATACGTGCAGAACCGCCTGGCTCTGCGCCAGGAAACGGACGACCAAATGGTGGCTCGTATGTTGAAAACAATTTGCGTTGGGTTTGCAGACCGCGTGAACTATGCGCGCGAAGGCATCGACTATATTAATAAAAATCCTCGTTGCATGAATTACGCAACTTATGACAACTACTCCACGCCAAACCGCGACCAACGGATCTTTGACGATATGATGTCGCTTCGTCGCGCTTATCGCGAGATTCTGCAAATCAACGGCGGAAATCAATTGAGTGCTTCTTCCACGCAACAGTTAAACAAAATTTTTCCGTACATTCAGCAATCGGCGGCCTACGAGGCATCTTACATGCCCGCCCAGGGAATCACCGGGTCTTCTGTTTGCGTCACTGAATACTACCCAGGTCGCAAAATGGATGTGGCCGAGTTCAAACGTCGCATGTTCGCGGGTCTGATCTCAAACAACCCTCATGACGACATGGAATATCGCTGGGGCGAAGCCCGTGGACCTTCGCAGCGTGCAAGATCATGTCAATCGTGGGATTCTTGGAGTCCGGATCTTTCAAACAACTAGATAGGACTTATGAAACCGATCACTCTTAAAGTTTGGATTATTTGGGCGCTGGTGCTTTTCGCACTCGGCGTCCTGGCTGATTTTTATTTTCTGCATATTCTTTTTCATGAAAAACAGAACGGCAACGAACCTGCGGTGGAAGCGGTGTTGCCACCTACTTCCGAAGTGTCAGCGGCCAAATCCGGCGTGGACTCTTCCTTTCTGGATCGCGACGCCGATGAACGCACTTCTCAAGAGCCAGCCCCGCGAAACAATTTTTTGGCGGCATTAAAATCCTGCGCTCCTGAAGTGGCGGCGCAAGCGATTGCGACACCGGAAGCCTTAATGGAATACCTGCAAAAAAGTGTGGGTGTAGCGCACGAAGACATCTCGGTAGAGAACTATCACCTGACGTTAAAGGACGGCACTCTTCGCCGCATCCATGTGATTGCGTCGGACAACACGAACTCGCCTGAAAAAAAAGAGATTCGCTATTTTAAACTGGATGCTGAGGGCTACCCCGAACGCCTTCCGTTAAAGGGTGATGAAACCGTCGAGTCTTTGCTTGCCCAAGGCACAGTCACTAAGCACGAGGTCAAATCAAAGCTTGAACTGAAGGATGGCTCCACCGTGAATTTAGAGATGCACGACCAACGTGCCTATGAGTTTCAGTATAACAATCATGGCAAAGTTCTTTCCTGCCGCTTCAGCACCTGTCAGTGCCCCTAGTTCTTTAGTCCAGGTCCGCATTAACTTCCTGTCACTTTATTTCAAATCGCAGTTCCTCTGATACAGTGGAAGTCAGAGGGACTTTGTTTTATGCCAGGCGAACACTCTTCCAATGAGCATTCATTTTTACATTCCCGCGGCTTGTGGGCCTATTACCTGCTTTTCTTTTCAGGGTCCCTCGTGCTTCTATATCAGGCATTGGGATGGTCCGTTCTTGGCGATTCTGTGAACTTCCTTTGTCTGTTGTTCGTAATCCATGGTTTTGCCGCGAAAAAATTTCTGCACATTTTGGAAAATGCCGTTCTGGTGACGTTGGGTTATATTCTGCCCCTGTTGATTCGCAATTCTTTAAAGCTGTCGTATTCAGAGGCGCCTTCAATGAAAGATTTTTTGCATTTGGGTTTGGTTTCCACCGGCACGACGCTGGCTTTTGGCGTGGTGTTTTCATCTTTAGGTTATGCCTTGCGCTGGGCTCGTCACAAAATTCTGCGTGCATCCCGCGGCAAAATCACAACGCGCGCTTTACAGGACGACTAATCCCCTGTTGTCGATTTTAGCTGCGCCTCTTCAAATCTATTTTGTTCGGCCATGACCAATTCAGAAAGTTCTTTTTTCAACGCATTAAATTCGGGCGAGGCGGGATTGCGTGGCCGCGTAATTGCAACCTGGATATCCCGCTTCACTGTTCCCGGGCGATAACTCATCACAATAATTCGATCAGCAAGATAGATGGACTCTTCAATCGAGTGCGTGACAAAGACAATCGTCTTTTTAAACTCGCTCCAGATTTTAAGAAGCTCATCCTGCAAACTTCGCCGAGTCAGGGCGTCCAAAGCCCCGAAAGGTTCGTCCATAAGCATGATCGGTGAATCCAACGCGAGCACGCGTGCAATCGCCACCCGTTGCCTCATCCCGCCGGAAAGGTCTTTAGGAAAGCGGTTTTGAAAATCTGTTAACTTCAGAATCGAGAGCAGTTCCTCCAACTTCCGGGACATTTTTTCGGGACTTTCTTTGCGAATTTTCAGACCGAAAACGATATTTTCCGCAACCGTCATCCAGGGAAACAAAGCATATTCCTGGAAGACCATACCGCGATCAGGTCCGGGAAGGGATACGATTTTTTGCTCTACCTTGATGTTCCCTTCGCTGGGAAGAGAAAAGCCCGCGATCGCATTTAAAAGTGTGCTCTTACCACAGCCAGACGGTCCCAACAGACAGACAAATTCACCCGGTTGAATATTGAAGGTGATATCTTTTAAGGCGACAACATCACCGCCCTCACCTTTAAAAACTTTATGCACGTGCTCGATTTCAATATGGGGCAAAGAACTCATTCCAGCCCCCGATGCCATCGCAACAAATAATTGTTCAATCGGCTGACGCCTGAATCGATGGCCAGGCCCAAAAGTCCGATGGAAAACATCCCCGCAATAATTTTATCGGACCAAAAGAATTCGCGCGCTTCTAGAATGCGATAGCCAAGGCCGTTATTCACGGCAATCATCTCGGCCACGATCATACATATAAATCCTGTGCCGATGCCAATGCGAACGCCGCTTAAGATGTAAGGCATTGCCGCCGGAAGAATGACCTTCATAAACATCACTCCAGGTGTCGCACCCAGATTTTTTGCCGCGCGAATATAAATGCTGTCTACGGCGCGCACGCCAACAATCGTATTCATTAGCACGGGAAAGAAGGCGCCCAAGGCAATTAGAAAAACGGCGGGTGGATCGCCCAGACCAAACCACAGAATAGCCAGTGGAATATATGCAATCGGCGGGATAGGTCTTAATACCTGGATCAAGGGATTCAGATAGTCGTACACGTGCGTGCTGGCTCCCATGATGAGACCTAACGGCAACGCCAGGCCGGCGCCGATCAAAAAGCCCACGGCCACGCGATAGGTACTGGAAATTAAATCACGAATGAGTTCGCCGGAAAAAACCCACGCGAGATAGGATTCTTTGGCGGGATCGTACTGCTCAAAGGGCAAAAGATACTCATACCATTTGCTGAGAACAGCCGAAGGGGCCGGCAAGACCTGAGGATTCACCCAGCCTGCGCGCACCACCGACTCCCAAAGGGCGACGACCAGAAAAGGAACCCAAACTCCCTTGATTGAGGATGACCAGTGCTTCAACGTGAACTCCTCGTCTTACGGAACTCCCACCGCTTTTTTTGCCTCGGCTAATAGATCCAGCTTCACCCAATCAGCCGCTTTGGGTGGTTTTTTCATACGCCCTACGCCATACTTGGCCATCAAGTCCGTGGTGATCTGCATGTGCTCTACGGTCAGATCGTAAGTGTACTGAGCATTGTCCATGGCATCCTTGAAGTCCTGAGGGGTGATCTGGCCCTTGAACATTTTCTGAATCACGAATTTTTCCGCGATCTCGGGTTTTTCTATGAAGAGCTTAGTGGCTTCCACAAAACATTTCATAAAACGTTCCGCGACGGGACGACGCTCTTTATACATTTTCTCGGTCATGACCATGGTTCGAATCGGTTCGCCCATCGGCGTGTCGTAGGGCTTTAAAAGTTCAACACCAAAACCTTTATTAATCGCCTGTGACGACTGAGGCTCACTTTGTGACATGGCCATGATGTTTTTAGATTGTAGCGCCTGATTGAGATCGGCAAAAGCCATGAAGACAATCTGCACATCTTTTCCGGGTTGGTCCGACCAGGTTAGGTTGTGCTTCGCCAGTTCCGCATATAAAAGAAGTTCCTGCGCGCCCCCGCGGGCCACGCCGACTTTTTTTCCTTTCAGATCTTTGACGGACTTGATACCTGAATCCTTGGCGACGACGATGCGGGCTCCGCCTTTAGAAAATCCCGCGACGGCATAGACCGGGGCTCCGCCAGCCCGTCCTGCGATCGCCGCATCAGCGGCGCTGGCAGCGACATCAATTTCGCCAGCGATGATGGCTGGCACAATATCCAAGCCTTTGGCAAAGACACGTTCCTGGACATTGAGATTGTATTTGCCACAATGTTCGGAAAGATAACTGATGGCTCCGTAGTGGGCAAACTTCAGGTTCCCCACTCTAACCAGATCCGGCGCCGCTTTGGCATCCAGGTTGAAAATACTCAGCAGTAAGAGGAAGAAGAAACTGACAATCAACTTTGAGTTCTTGCTATTCTTCTTGATTCCAAGGTGTTGCATAAACGAGCCTCCCTTAAAGTACCGCAGCTACGGCCATTTCAGTTAACGCCTCGATGACCCGACTCGCAATAAGTCTTATGACAGCGCTTTTTACTGTCGCTTTACAAATGTCATTTCTGAAACTTTGTTAAACGCATGTCTTCCGCGATACTGTAATTAACTAAGGAGAAGCCATGGCCAAAAAAACTCGCTCTGCGACGACGTCGGCGAAAAAGAAAACAACTTCTAGAAAGAACGCCAAATCGGCATCAGCAAAAACAAAAAAGACTTCGCAGCTTGCACCGGCAAAAATGGCAATGAAGAAGAATCGTTCGACGCAAAAAGCGGCCCCTGCATCACCTAAAAAATCGCGGGCCAAGGCGGGTGTTGAAACCACCATGGATTCTCCGCGTGAACCGGCCCGCGAACTTGAAGAGGGCCTGACCGCGCAACCTAAGATGAAGCTTTCCCGAAAAGGATCTCGTGACTTTCGTGAAAGACAAAGATCAACGTCACAACCGAATGCCGTCAATCCCGCGGGAAGACGATAGCAACGATCGCCGTCGAAAGACCGGGAACTGCGACGAAAAGATTTCGCAGGAAATACGTTCCTGGACGATAATTCACTGCCACCGTGGCAGTGAATTTGTACGCACAGTCCCCACAGAGAAAATTTCTGTGGGGGTGGATCGGGACTTAACTCTTACAACCAAAGGCTTTTTACGCCACGCTCTTGCGCGACTTCTTTGGCAAGCTCGTAACCTGCATCCAGATGTCTAAAGACACCCATCGCTGGATCGGCCGTTAAAACACGCTCTAAACGACGAGCGGCTTTTTCGGTTCCGTCGGCAACAATGACTTGCCCTGCATGCTGACTGTAGCCCATGCCTACGCCACCGCCATGATGCAAGCTCACCCAAGTCGCTCCGCAAGCAGTATTTACGAGGGCGTTTAACAAAGCCCAATCACTGACGGCATCAGAACCATCCTTCATCGCCTCCGTTTCACGATTTGGACTTGCCACAGAACCGCAATCCAAATGATCGCGACCAATCACGATCGGCGCTTTCACTTTGCCCTCAGCAACAAGTTGATTGAACATCAAGCCCGCCTTGGCGCGCTCACCATATTCAAGCCAGCAGATACGCGCAGGAAGACCTTGGAAGGCGATACGTTCTTCCGCCATATCCAACCAGCGAAGAAGATCTTTTTTGTGAGGGAAAAGTTTTCTCATCGCATCGTCGGTCACTTTGATATCATTCGGATCGCCTGACAAGGCCACCCAGCGGAAGGGACCACTGCCTTTACAGAAAAGCGGACGAATGAAGGCCGGCACAAATCCTGGATAGTCAAAAGCATTGGTCACACCCGCCTCATAAGCGCGCGCACGAAGGTTGTTACCATAGTCAAAGGTCACAGCCCCTTTATCTTTCATCGCCAACATGCCGCGCACATGTTTGGCCATGGATGCGTAAGCCGCGTCCAAGTAGGCTTTTTGATCGCGCTCACGGAATTCCTTCGCTGTCTCGACCGTGTAACCTTCAGGAATATAACCCACCAATGGATCATGCGCTGAAGTTTGGTCTGTCAAAAGATCCGGAGTGAATCCTTTTTCAATCATTTGATGAATGACTGTCGCCATATTTCCAAGAAGAGCGATAGACTTCGCTTCACCCGCGGCCGTGTATTTTTTCACGCGCGCCAAAGCATCATCAAGATCTGTCGCCACTTCGTCGACGTACTTTGTTTCAAGACGTTTTTGAATGCGCGTCGGATCGATTTCCACCGCCAAAACAGTGGCACCGGCAAACACACCAGCCAAAGGCTGTGCTCCACCCATTCCGCCCAAGCCCGCAGTCAAAATCACGCGGCCTTTAAGATTTCCGCCAAAATGTTGGCGACCGGCTTCAACGAAAGACTCATAAGTTCCTTGGATGATACCTTGAGTGCCAATGTAGATCCAAGAGCCCGCCGTCATCTGACCGTACATCATCAAACCTTTTTTATCGAGCTCATTGAAGTGTTCCCAGGTCGCCCACTTAGGCACCAGGTTTGAGTTTGCCAAAAGAACCCGAGGCGCATCCTCGTGCGTTTTCAAAATTCCAATCGGCTTCCCGGATTGAACCAACAAGGTTTCGTCGTTTTCAAGATTTTTCAAAGCTTCTAGAATCTTATCGAAGCTTTCCCAGTTGCGCGCCGCTTTACCAATACCACCATAAACAACCAAGTCCTCTGGACGCTCCGCCACCATCGGGTCCAAGTTGTTTTGAATCATTCTGTAAGCCGCTTCCTGCAACCAGCCCTTACAAACCATCTTATTCCCCGTAGGAGCCCTAACAACACGAGACATTTTCCCTCCAAAAGGTGCCAGGGGACTTTTTCCAACCCACCAGCGTCAAAATAAAAAATTAAATTACCACTCCATCGGACCGATAGCTTTTTCAGCCACAGTCACAAGCTCGTTTCCAAGCATCATCGCTTTAATAGCTTCAATGTCCTTGTAGAAGATACGATCTTCTTTAGCGTAAGGAACTGTTTTACGAATATGCTCAAACACCGCTTTCACTCCGGCGTTTGGTTGAAGAGGTGCCAACATGTCAATCGCCTGACATGCGGATAGCAACTCCATCGCCACAACGTGTTCCGCGTTTCTAAGAATTTGCGCAAACTTTCTGGCGGCGATCGTTCCCATGGAAACATGATCCTCTTTTTCTGCCGATGTCGGAATAGAGTCCACCGAAGCAGGATGCGCCAAAACTTTGTTCTCGCTCACTAAAGAAGCCGCCGCCACTTGCACAATCATGTGACCTGAATTCAAACCACCGTTCGGTGTTAAGAACGCAGGAAGCTCACTCATCTGGGTCGAGATCATCTTTGAAATACGGCATTCACTGATGCTTGCTTGTGATGACAGCGCGATCCCCGCAAAGTCCATGGCGTGCGCCACCGGCATGCCGTGGAAGTTACCACATGAAAGAACCTTGTTTTCGTCGGCGAATACCAATGGATTGTCTGTCGAAGAATTGGCTTCTGTTTCCAAAACTTTGACGACGTAGCGAAGCGCATCCTTTGCCGCACCATGAACGGCGGGCATGCAGCGAAGTGAATACGCATCCTGCACACGATGGTCGTTGATAGAATGGCTTTCGGAAATTTGGCTGGTCTCGCCTAAAAGCTTCATCAAGTTGCGCGCGGTTTTCGCCTCACCGGGATGAGGACGAGTTGCTGAAATCAAAGGATCAAAAGCTTTTCGCGTCCCGCGCAAACCCTCTAAAGACATCGCTCCCGCAATATCAGCAAGCCACAACAAGCGACGAGCTTCCCACAAAGACAGCAGACCGACGGACGTCATCACCTGACAACCGTTGATCATGGAAAGACCTTCTTTGGCTTTCAACTCTAAAGGTTCGATGTTTTTTTCTTTGAGTAGCTCGCGCACGTCAACGGGGTGACCGTCTTTTCCCCACGCCAAGCCTTCGCCAATGATCGTCAGTGCTAAATGAGAAAGCGGAGCCAAGTCGCCACTCGCCCCAACCGAACCTTGCGATGGCACTACGGGAATGATGTCGTTGTTTAAGAACTCAAGAATTTTTTCGACAACGACCGGACGGATCCCGCTGTGACCTTTGGCCAAAGCGTTGGCGCGAAGAACCATCATGGCGCGAGTTTCTTTTTTCGTGAAAGGAGTGCCAACCCCCACCGAGTGCGAACGAATCAGATTTCTTTGCAGCTGTTCAATTTCAGCGTCAGAGATACGAACGGAAGAAAAGGCACCAAAACCTGTGTTGACTCCATACATCACTTCGCCACTGGAAATACGGCCTTCAATGTACGAACGAGATTTTTGCATCGCCGCTTTACCACTGGCTGACAACTCAACCTTCATGCTAGGTGTGGTGGCGATTTGATAAAGGTTTTCCAAAGTGATGTTTTCACCGTTAATTTGCATAGAACTGACTCCCTTAAAAACGACCCGCATCCTAGCGCAAGGACTCTAGTTTAGGTACTTTCTGTGCTGTTTGCGCCTTGCGTAAATCTGCAATTCCGGGCGCTGTCGCGGCGTTCAGAGGGGGATGCCTGTTTGAGGGGGATTCTGAGCAAGGACAAGTCGGATCAGGGACTGTCGCAGACCGTATCTTGAAATAAAAAAGGAGTTGGAAAACCAACTCCTTTTTTCGTTTGGGCGCTTGCGGCTTTTAGAATTCTAGTGGCAAAGATACAGAAAGAACGTAAGAGTCATTCTTGCCATCGGTGCCTAGGTCATTGCCATCAAGTTCTGTGAAAGTTTCATTAAGGTACTCAAGATTCAAAGAAATAAAAGGCAATCCTGTGAACGCCACGCCCATTTTGTAGCTGGAGCCTTTTAGTTTACCAGAATTTTCAAGTTTGATTTCATTCAGGAAACCGTAACCGACCCAAGCTCTAAGCAGAATCGGAAAGTCGATGCCTAAAACACCATAGGCCGTGCTGCGTTTAGCATCTTCATTTGCACCGACATCCGGTTTAGATTCAGCACTCACTCCCATTGTGTAATCAAGTCCGGCCCAGAACATGATTGGCGTTTTATAAGCCAAACGAAGTCCCAATTGCGTTCCGTCAATTTTACCATCTGGATCCTTTGATTTTCCCATCTCATAGCCCAGATAAGGCTCCACTAAAAGATCCGCGTGCGACACGCTTGTAAAGCCTAATACCAAAGCAAATACCGCCATGAGCTTTTTCATAAATTCTCCTTTTGTAATCCAAAACACTTAGGATTCGTCTAAAATTTTGAAAGGACTTGGTGACGAGGTCAATGACACAACCATTGCGTCCACGACCTTGTAAGAGTTCTTCTGGCTCAACAACCAGTCCAGGGAGAACCCTTATGTTACGAACCTTTAAAGACGACAAAGAGTTCTACGCTTCTCTTCCTAAAAAACGCATTGGTGCGGGGGTTTTGCTTTTCTATAAACAGGATCTGCTGATCGTGCAGCCCACTTACAATCCCGGCTGGATTTTACCCGGCGGCACGGTGCAAGGTGAAGAGTCTCCGCTGGAAGGCCTGCACCGTGAAGTTCGTGAAGAATTGTCCATCCCGATTGAGCCGCGCGACCTGATCTCGGTCGATTATATCTCTAACAAAGATATCAAAGGCGAATACATACAGTTTCTTTTTACAGCCGAAGAACTGAGCGAAGTGCAAGCGCAAAGAATCCGCTTGGACCCCTACGAACTGCGCGATTTTAAATTTGTCGATATTGATAAGGCACTCACTCTGCTTATTCCCTCGGTGGCAAAACGTGTGGGTCACAGCTTAATTGCCTTAGAAGAGAAAAAAGGCGCCATTTACCTCGAGAACGGTTCGCCCCTGACCCCGACTGCTTACAGAGATCAAACGGACTGCGACGAAGAGGCCAAGTAAATGCTTCTAGTTTTTTAAAGACGAAATAGCGGACTTATAATCTTTGCTAAACACAAAGCTTCCGGCGACAAAAACATCGGCCTCGTGGCACAGCTTGGCTGTTTCCGCATTGATGCCCCCGTCGACTTCGATCAGACAGGATAAATTCTTGGTTTGGATTTCGTGACGAAGTTTAGAAATTTTTTCGATCTGATCGTGCATGAAGGATTGCCCACCAAATCCGGGCTCTACTGTCATCACCAGCACCAGATCACACAGTGGCAGCAAAGGCAGAACGGAATCCAGTGAGGTGCGCGGTCTTAGAGTGATGCCGGCTTTGGCTCCCAATTCGCGAATACGCCGAAGAACCTGTGCAGGGTTTTGTGTCGCTTCGATGTGAATGGTCAGATAGTCACTGCCCGCCTTGATGAACTCTTCAACATAGCGTTCAGGCTCTTCGATCATCAGATGCACATCTAAGGGGAGCGGCGACACATTTTTTAACGACTTCACGACGGGAATGCCAATCGTAATGTTCGGTACAAAACGTCCATCCATGACATCTACGTGAATCCAGTCCGCCCCCGCTTCGGCAACGGCCTTGATTTCTTTTTCAAGATTTGCAAAATCCGCTGACAAAATAGAGGGCGCGACCATCTTAGACACCAAGTTTGTCTCCTACTTTGAGATCATGACCTTTTAAAAAATCCGCGACCTTCATGCGATTGCGGGATTCGGGCTGAACTTCATAGAGTTTCAGAATGCCATCCCCCGTCGCCACAGATAAATGATCTGCATGGATGGCCGTGATACTGCCTGGTTCGGCAGTGACAGCACCGCTCACCGGAGTGGCCTTATGTAATTTCAGTTTTTTACCTTGCAGCAAAGTGAAGACGCCGGGACCGTAAACGAAGCCACGGATTTTTCCGTCGATGGCCTTCGCCGAAAGATTCCAGTCCACTTGGGATTCTTGCTTTTCAATTTTTTTGGCAATCGTTACTTGCGATTCATCTTGCGGAGTCGGCGCAAGATTGCCACGCACATAATCCATCAACTCCACACGCAAAAGATCAGCGCCCAATTCCGCCAGCTTGTCGTGAAGTTCCAGTGCATTCAATTCAGGAGTTAGCTTCACACGGCGAATACCAATGATGTCGCCCGCATCCAGCTTTTTGACCATCTTTTGCAAAGTCACTCCGCTTTCCACGTCACCCGCTTCAATCGCTCTCTGAATAGGAGCTGCTCCTCGCCAGCGCGGAAGAATCGAACCATGAACATTCACACAGCCGAAACGAAACGAGTCCAAAAAACTCTGAGTTAAAATTTGACCGAAGGCAACCACCACCCCGACTTCAGCTCCCCAACTAGCGATTTCCGCCACGGCAGCCGTGTCCGCTTTCAGGGACTCTGGCGTCAGAACTTTTAAACCGTGGGCTTGGGCCAATACTTTGACCGGGCTGGGTGTCAGTTGCAACTTACGTCCCGCAGGACGATCCGGTTGCGTGACAACTCCGACGACCTCAAAGTGCTCATCCTTCAGAAGAGCTTGCAGCGAGGTCACAGCAAATTCGGGGGTTCCAAGGAAACAGACGCGGACCTTACTCACACTTCCAACTTTTCTTTGTCTGGTCCGGCTCCAGCTTTCGCACTGTCGGCGTCAGCTTTGTCTTTCACCGGGTAGCCGTATTTTTTGATTTGGTTTTTGATTTTATTGCCTTTGACGAAGCTCAAATGATCGACAAAAAGAGTACCCTCTAAGTGATCCAGTTCGTGTTGCATGCAAATCGCCAGAAGACCGTCCGTCTTCACGATAAATTCTTTACCATTCAGGTCGTAGGCTTTCATCTCGATGTAGTTGAAGCGTTCGACAGTTTCGTAATAGCCGGGAATAGACAGACAACCTTCGTCGAAAGTGGTTTTGCCTTCACCTTTAACGATCTCAGGATTGATCAAAATCAATGGCTGCGGAACGGCTTGTTCAAGTTCGCTCATTTCTTCGTACTTGTAGCGACGGCCTTTTTCATCTTTAGGGCGTGTGTCGATGACGACCATGCGGACGAGTTCTCCTACTTGTGGAGCGGCCAAACCAATACCATTGGCGTCATACATTGTTTCGATCATATCCTCAGAAAGCTTCTTAAGCTCTGGGCCAAAATCCGTGACAGGTTTAGAAACTTCACGCAATTTCGGATCTGGGAATGTGAGGATTTTCATGATCATAGGAACCTCCGAGAGGCCCCATTATATCAGCGTTTCAACCTTTTGAGAAGGACCAAGGCCAACGACGCCATAACAATGTTCGGCATCCAAGATGCCACATACGGCGGCAAAGTCCCATGTTGCCCTAAAGTGATTCCCGAAGAATAGAATACGTAATAGGCGAAAACCAAGCCCAGACAGATCCCGACATTCAGCATAGTCCCCCCGGATCGCGCCCGGCCCACGCTAAAAGGGATACCCAAAAGGCACATAACAAGGCCCGCGAAGGCAAAACTGACCTTGGCGTGATAGTCGACCTCATAGGCCACCGTATCTAAGCCGGCGTCTTTATTTTTTTCAATGAAGTGTTTCAGCTCGGCCTGCGACATCATATCGGCCGTCTGCCCGGCACTTTGCAAGTCTTTAGAGTCTTCGGCCATCACAATGTTTTTCTTCTTAAACTGAGTCGTCAAAGGGAAGCTCGAATTCTTCGTGAACACCGTCACCGCCCCATTTTCCAGCGACCACTGCGACCCTTGAATGACCACGTCGCGAGCCGTGATCATTTGCACCAAATCCCAACCCTCACTGAAGAAGTACATCGTCAGTCCTTGCGCGCGGTCGCCTTTGGCATTCAAGGTTTGGATGTTGAAAATCGAGTTCTTCGAGCGATACCAGATCTTGTCAGTTTTAATCGTGGAAAAGCGATGCGGCTCTTTTTTAAGATCATAATAAAAAATGTAGTTCTTTTCCTTGGTCGCCTTTGGAATCAGCCGATCCGAGGCATAGTAGCCCACCAGCGAAACCAAAGCGACACAGGCTAAGATCGGCGCAGAGATGCGCAGAAGACTCATTCCACTAGCAAATAACGCAACGAGTTCATTCGCCTTATTCAGACTGGAAAGAGTCAAAATTGTGCCCAACAAACAGGCAACTGGAAGAAGTTTAGAAATGATTTCAGGGAAAGAATAGAGATAGTAATTGAGCAGCGCTGAGGGGGCTACATTCTTATAGTTCACCATCGTAGACATGGCGTCGACAGCGGTGAAGATCGTCAAAAACACCAAAAGACCACCCAGGAAATATCCCCAAAACAGCCATGTTGTGTATCTGTCGATTCTGTTCACTTGACTACTCCCCGTTTTCCTATTCTACTTTCCATATGGCTTTACGCGTCTTGCTTGCAGATGAGAGTTCCACAATCAAAAAAGTAATGCAACTGGCATTGTCTGACTTCGGTGTTGAAGTGAAGGCCGTTCCTGTGGGACTTGACGTCTTGGCCGTCACCAAAAGCTTCAAACCTGACATTGTCTTTGCTGACGTTCTGTTGACAAAGCGCTCTGGTTACGAAGTTTGTTCTGATCTAAAAGGCGACACTGAAACCGCGCACATCCCCGTCGTTCTGATGTGGAGTGGCTTCATGGAAATCGACGAAACCAAAGCCGCCCAAAGCCAGGCCGACCGCCGTTTGGAAAAGCCCTTCGACGCGGATATTTTGCGCTCGATCGTGTCCGATTTAGTGCAGAAAACAAAATCCAATCCCGTCAGCAGCTTTCTTTCCTTCCCCGACATGCCCGAGTTTGAGGAAACTCCCTCAACTTCTTCGGAACAACCCCGCGGTGAGGATCTGGTTGCTGCTAAAGACGGCAACATTTACGCCATTCCAGAAGCCGGCGAAAATGAGTTCGATCACATTCCTGAAGTGGAAAATCCTGACGTCAATCCTCTGGAAATGAACGACGAAGAGTTTTCTTCAGTGCCTTTGACGACGCCGAAAATGGCTGACGAACACGATGAAGGCGGCTGGGCTCATCAAGACTTAACGAAATTTAAAATCAATTTGCCGGAAACTGAAAACAACGATTTTGCGTCGAAATTTGTCATCCCGCAGGATGATGAATTGTCGCAAGCGCATATCGAAGTTGCCGGTGATTTTGAAGAAATCAGCTTTGAGAAGCCAGAAGCGGCAACAAAGACGAAGATTCCTTTAGAGTCCGACTCTTTCATCAACAAAGTTGAAAAATCCGTGAAAGAGCAGATGATGGAGACGCTTTCGAAAGGGCCGCAAAAAGCCGCTCCTTCTAATGCTCAGCCCAATACTCAATCCAAAGTAGACTTAAACAGCAATATGATGGAAAAGGTTATTCGTGAGGAAGCTCGCGAAGTGATTGAATCCATTTGCTGGAAAGTTCTTCCGGAAATCGCGGAAAGAGTCATCCGCGAAGAAATCAATAAAATCCTTCGCGAAACAGAGAAATCTATTTAAGCATCGGTCTTTCGAAGCCCGGTGCTTTTGAAAGAGGTCGATTGCCATGACATTGTTGGAGCTCATCCGTGCTGCCATCAAAGAAGACATGCCTCAAGGCGATGTCACTACTGAATCTTTAGCCCTGAAACCTCGTATGGGTCGCGCCCGTCTGAAGGCCAAGGAGGACATCGTGCTTTCTGGCGCCATGGCGTTTGAACAGTCCATGCAAGCCCTAGAGCCCAATGCCCGCGTCAAGTGGCACTTCGAAGAAGGCGATGAGATTCTCAAAAATCAAATCATCTGCACGATCGAAGGGGATCTGGTGCAAATTCTGAAAGCCGAACGCGTGGCTTTAAATTTTCTGGGGCACCTGTCGGGTATTGCCACTCACACTCGCCGTTTCGTGAAACAGATCGCCGGAACTCAGACCAAGATTCTGGATACCCGTAAAACAACTCCGGCGTTTCGCGATTTGGAAAAACGCGCAGTGGTTCATGGTGGTGGTGTAAATCATCGTATGAATCTCAGCACCGCGATTCTGATTAAAGACAATCATATTTCAGTCATGGGCGGCATCACCGCTGCCGTTCAGCGTGTGCGTGAGTATTCGACTTTGCCGATCGAAGTTGAAGCGCGCACCCTGGAAGAGGTGCAAGAAGCCGTGGGTTTGAATGTCCAACGGATTCTTCTGGACAACATGAACAACGAGACTTTACAGGCGGCTTTGAAAATCATTCCGGCAGAGGTTGAAACCGAAGCCAGTGGCAACATGAATTTAGAACGAGTTCGTTCCGTTGCTGAAATCGGCGTGAATTATATTTCTGTCGGAGCTTTGACCCACTCTGCGCCTTGTGCGGACGTCAGTCTTGTCTTCCAGTGGGAGGACTAAAGTGGACACTCCTTTGGCGGATATTCGAATTGGCAGCGTGACGTCGCAATGGGCGGAAAACAATCACTTGTACGTGTCTTACAAATCTCAACAGGACAGTACGAACAATCTGGCTAAGGAAGAGGCTTTTGCCGAAAATCTCTTGGAAGAATCTCTGTGCCTTTATGTGACGGACCATCAGACTGCAGGCCGTGGTCGCGGTAAAAATTCGTGGTTGGACGCCCATCCCGGAAGTGCTCTTTTAAGCTCCTGGTCTTTTCTTTTGGGTATCAAACCGCAACCGACAACTTCTTGCCTGGTGGGACTTGCGGTTTACCGTGCCTGTTCGACCACGTGGCCGTTTCTGCCTTGGAATTTAAAAGCGCCGAATGATGTTTACATCGGCGATAAAAAGGTGGCCGGCATTCTTTTGGAAAGTCTGGTTCAGGGTTCAGAAGTGCGTTTGATTGTGGGCTTGGGCTTTAATGTGACGGCGTCTCCGGAAGGCGTTGCTACGGCCACCAGTCTGATTGAATCTTTGCCCGCGGGCGCTCCCCTTCTGGGGCAAGACTATATGGGATTCTTGGACCGTTTGTTATTTGAACTGACAGATGCCGTTTCCCACTGCGACGAGGCTTTAAGCTCGACCGATCAGTTGTCCCTGCTCACGGCTTTAAATATGCACCCCTTGTTGAAAGAAAAATACACGGGTGTGGAAGCCGATGGCAGTCTTCTTATTAACGACCAAAAGATCAGTTGGATGAATCTTTAGGAGGACCTATGGCTTTGACCTTCACTCCGTTTCCCGATTTAGGCAATCCGTGTCCCGAGTTCAAATTACCGGCGACCGATGGTCAAACTTACTCTTTGCAGAACTTCCCCGAAGGCAGCCCTTTGGTGATCATGTTTATCTGCAATCACTGCCCATATGTTCAGGCTATTGAAGATCGCCTGATTCAACTGGGACAGGACTTAAAAAAACAAAACGTACCGGTCGTGGCCATCTGCTCTAACGATGCCAAAAGCCATCCTGAGGATTCATTCGAGAATCTTAAAAAGCGCGCGGAGGCCAAAGGTTATCCCTTCGTTTATCTTTACGATGAAACTCAGGAAATCGCCCATAAGTTTGGGGCCGTTTGCACACCTGACTTCTTTGTCTATGACAAAGCCCACAAGCTGGCTTACCGCGGTCGTCTGGATGATTCCTGGAAAGACGCCAACAAAGTCACCAAGCGTGAACTTTACGAAGCCGTGCAAACACTTTTAAAAGATCAAAAAGTTTCTGAAGAACAAACAGCCTCTATGGGCTGCTCAATCAAATGGATATAACAGCATGAAGTATATTTTATTTTTTATTCTGGTAGCGATGGTGTCTTTCGGCCTCTTCCTTTCAAACTATTTGGGAGCGTGGAAAGGTGTCGACATTTCTGAATCAGCGCAAGGCCCTTTTAAAACCGTGTATTTGGAGCACGTGGGCCCCTATCACAAAGTGAATAAGATCATCGAGAAAGTTGAAAAGTACATGGCTTCTCAGGGCGCACCTTGTGGCCGTACTTTCGGTGAATACATGGACGATCCGCAAACAACTGAAGAGGCTCGCTTGCGCTCAAAAGTGGGTTGCATCGTCGCTGAAGTTCCAGCCAATCTGCCTGAAGATTTTAAGTCCGGCGAAATTCCCGCCCGCAAATACGTCGTCGCGGTTTTCACAGGCTCGCCTGGAATCGGTCCTTTGAAGGTTTATCCTCGAGTGAACGACTTCATGCTAAAACAGAAACTTAAGCAGACCGATGCCGTGATCGAAATCTATGAAATTCATTCGATCACCGAAAAAAATGCGATGACGACCACCTACCTATTTCCAGTTCAATAGGTACCCGCTTCCCTTTGTTCTGAAAAGGAACCAGGTACCTAGGCCAGCCGATAGGAAGCAGGTACCTTTTAGTTGATTTCGTATTCGGCGGTGACTTCGACTCGCACCTTTACTTGGCCGGCGGCAACGTCGGTCGATGCCGATTCAGCAGCCATTTTATTGAAGGTTGCATAGAAAGGCTGCGGTGGGGATTGATTTTGAGAGCTCGAGATTTTACCCACTCCTTTGATTTTGACTCCGGCAGCTTTGGCGATTTCTTCGGCCTTCACTTTCGCCGCGCGTACAGCATCCCCCAGAGCGGCCGTTTCGACTTGCATTCTTTTGTCTGAATCCCATGTCAGCGAGGACACATTCACTCCCGCCGTTGTGGTCTTTTTATCAGACACAATCGCATCTAAGAAGTTGCCGGCTTCATCGATCTTACGCAAAGTTACTTGCAGACTTTGCGTTACGCGAAATCCTGTCATTCTATTTTGCTGCGTTTTTTGATCGTATTCGTACTCAGGAGTCAAACTGTAATTGTCGGTTTGCACATCCTCTTTTTTGATTTTGAAATCTTCAAAAACTTTCTTCACAAGCTTAAACTGGCTGGCAGCCATCTGCTGCGCTTGTTTTGCCGCCGGGGCTTTGGCCCATACACTGATAGAAATATTCACAAGATTGGGATCCAATCCGCGTTCCGCAACTCCATTGACCACAATTAAATTGTCTGCGTTGGCAACCGAGACTCCTAAAGTCAGCACCAATAGCGCACAGCTCAAAATCTTATTCATAAATCTCCCTTTCCTCTAGACTACCAAAAATTCTAGTCCAGCCCACCCAAAGGTGCCAGCGAAAAGGTGCCAGGGAAATTTTGGTCTCAACGCGGACCAGTTAGGAAAAGTCCCCTGGCACCTTTTGGTTTGTTTTGATAATAGATTTCTAGAGGAGTTCATTGATGAAAAAGTTAGTTTTAATTGGAACGGCTGTGGCGATGATCGCGACAGGTTGTGCAACTGCGAACGAAAACCCTAACACGGCAAAAGGAGCTGGCATTGGTGCGGGCGTAGGTGCTGTGGTTGGTGCTGTTATTGGCCATCAAACAGGCCGTCGCAATGAGGGTGCCTTGATTGGTGCTGCTTTGGGTGCGGGTCTTGGTGGAGCCGTCGGTCACCGTTTGGATAAGCAACAAAAAGAATTGGCTAAAATTGCTGAGACCAAAAGAACAGAGCAAGGTCTGATTACAAAACTTAAGAGTGATATCTTGTTCGATACCGGTAAAGCGGATCTAAAACCTCAAGCCAAAGAAAACATAAACCAATTGGCGGCGATCATGAAGAAGTATCCAGAGAACGTATTGACGATTCGTGGATACACTGACGATACCGGCAGCCAAATGGTCAACAACCCTTTGTCACAACAACGTGCCGAAGCGGTTCGTAATCAGCTTGTCGCAGCAGGAGTTCCCGCAAATACGGCAACTGCAGTTGGAATGGGCGCAGCAAATCCGGTAGACCCTGCGAAAACAAAAGAAGCTCGTGCAAAAAATCGTCGTGTTGAAATTGAAATCACGGTGGACGAGTCCAAAGTTCCTAAGAACGCACAAAAGTAATTTCGTTCTTAATGATAAAATGAAAAAGGCATCCAATGGATGCCTTTTTTTATTTCATAAGATTGCGGGCCATTTCAAGGAAGCGAGCCTCTGTCACTTCGGGCGGCCACGGAATGATCGGAAACTCGAACGGTTCGTCTTCCGAGATATTCCAAGAGGATAGATCCTTCGTAATCAGGTCGCGAACCTCTGTCGCCAAGAGACGACGATCAATCTGTTTCACAACTTTGGGAAGTGGGAACTCCAAATTAAATTTTTGCGAGATCGCCCAATGAATGCGTGATTCAATAATCTCAAAATCCGGCAAAAGCGCTTTCACTGGCGACACCAAGTCCCCGACATAGGCCTCGGTCGCATCATGAAAAAGCATGTGCAAGGCAATCTCTTTTGTCGGCGACACTTCCGCGCCCAAGCACGAGTGCTGACCGACGCTATAAAAGAATCGAGTGTGACCGTTGAATCGCGCCTGACGAGCCAAGGCGCAGGCTATGTCCTCCATGCGCACCGCACTTGGATCCGGATCTAAGATGTTAAAGCGGGTTCCAGAAAGAGTGATCACCCAGGATTTTTTGATGATTTCAGGCTTATTGAGCTTTTCAGTCAGTTCAGGCATCGGAATGTTCATGAACGAAGTCCATACCCGAAAGGGGCCCCCGTTGCATGAGTTTTCTTATTGATTCAAAGCATCATTTACCCTCGAAGGTTTCATTTGCTTCTCAACTAGCAACGCTTCCCTTTCTGTAGTTGTGATTTCCAGCCTATAAATCTATTCAAGGCGGCATGCAAAGACGTGATTTTTTAAAAACCTCAGCGACGTTCGCGGCCCTTTCCTCTATCCCCACGAAGACTCTGGCTTCGGGCTCTTCCTGGATTGCAAAAAATCTAACCGACGACTGGCCGATAGCACGTCTTGCAGATAACGAAGCCAACAGCATCGACTTCAACGGCGACAATATCGATCGACCGCATGACATTCTTTGGAATATTGACGGTTACATTGAAAAACAAGGTGGCGAGCCAAAGGCGTCTGAAGAGTTGGATGTGGTCATCGTCGGCGGCGGCATCGGAGGTTTGAGCACCGCCTACTATCTACGTGAGAAAAAAATAGCTCTCTTAGAACAAGACACGCGTTTAGGTGGAAACACCAAGGGCGAGATGTACAAGGATGCGATTTACAGTATCGGAGCGGCTTATCTTTGTGAACCCGCCAAGGACACTCCGTTAGCGGTCCTTCTGGAAGATCTTGATATTCACGATAAAGCCCGTCGCGAAACCGGTGATGACACAACGGTGTTTTACAATAAAAAATTCGCCCGCCCCTTTTGGGAAGGAGCCAGTGCCGATGCCCACGCGGACTTTAAAAAGTTTCATGCCCGTTTAAAAGAGATCTTCAACGAAGCCGACTTTAGCTTCGAAGGTGCTTTCGCAAAAGAGTACGATCAGATGACTGCGGAACAATGGGTCGACAAAGAGTTCGGACATATTCACCCACATATCAAAGAATACATGCAGCTTTATGGCTGGAGTTCTTTCTGCGCTTCGATCGACGAACTTTCCGCGTTTCAATATCTGGGTTTCCTAAGTGCCGAAACGGGTTCTCTTCTGGCATATCCTGGCGGGAACTCTTATGTTGCGCAAAAAATGGCGATACAGATTCGCCAAGATGCCGGAAAAAATTCATTGCGCTCGGGCTGCATGGTTTTACGCGTAAAAGCCGAACACGGTGGTGCCACCGTTCTTTATGTTGATGAGATGGGCGTTCTAAAAAAAATCCAAGCACAGCATGTTGTGATGGCCTGCCCAAAATTTGTCGCTCGCCGCCTGTTGCCGCAAATGCCGAAGCAGCAAGACACGACGATTGATCTTCTGCCTTACCGCGCTTACTTGGTTGGAAATATCCTGACAAAAAAACCACTTCAGAGTCCGAGTTATGAACTCTATTGTCTGACCGGTCAGATGCCGCCTTCGCCGACCGCCATGAAACGGGGCGATCGCAGCTTTACAGATATCTGTTTCGGCAGTTGGGCTCAGCAGGATAAGACACAACACGGAGTTCTCACGTTGTACCAAGGAATTGCCTACGATGGCGCCCGCCAGTTTTTGTTCAATCCCGCCTCGCATGATAAATACAAAACGAAATATTTGAATGACATTGAGCCCGTGCTCAGCGCCTTGGGACTTTCACCCAGCGACATTCACGGCGTGCGTATGACTCGCTGGGGACACGCCTTGCCGGTTGCCGCGAAAGGTCTGCTGGCAGCAAGAACACCGCAAATCGCTTCGGCCTCCATCCAGGGGGTGATTCACTTCGCCAACCAGGACAATTGGATGACTCCGTGCTTTGAAGCCGCTCATCAGGCCGCGCTTGAAGTTTCCTCACTTATTAAGTGAAAAACGCCCGTCTTATTTTGAGAATAACGGCAAAAAATCCTTAAGCTTCAAGGCAATAAATCGATAAAGAACTTATGCGGTTTATTGCCTTATTGTTATTATTCATCAGTGCGGTTGAAGTCACCTGGGCAAATGGGAAGGCATATCTGGATCTGGAAGATGGCCAGATTGTCTCGGTCTTTAATCAACCCGGTATGAACTGGAAAAACTGTTCCGGCGATCCGAAATGTAAGTCCATAGCCTGGCCCGACAGCTCTGCCCAAATCGAAGTTGTTTCGCCGACCAAAGCCATGAGGGTCGAAGATCCTTATACCGGCAAAATGCAAATGGAAGAATATGTTCAGGTGAAATACCGCTACCAGCGCACGGTCAATGGCAAGGTTTATACGCAAGAGGGACAAGGCTGGATTGATGCCGCGTATGTGACAAACGCGAAGAAGAGTTCCTTTTTCGGAAGTGCAACGTCAGAAAAAGAACAATGCCCGCCTGGCAGCAAAACCGGCCCAAAAGAGATTCAAAAAAGTCTTGAGCCCTTGCAAAAGTCCATCGCCAATCACTCGGTCACAGACACGGCGAAGGCTTTGACTCCTTACGTGGGGGCTTGTGTGATCAATCCGAAAAATCCGCCGTCCCCTTATGCGGAAGGCAACCCCTACGACGCCTACGTTCTTCCGCACTTAAAAAAACAAGGTGTACCGAAAATTAAAAAAGAAGACGGCACCTTGATGACGGAAAAAGATTTAATTGATGTGGATGCCTTGGCGCGTACGCTTTACGCAGAGATGGCCCGCTGTTACAAACATGGCCTTCACTATCCTATGACGGTGGCGAAAATTTCTCTTAACCGAGCCGAAGCCACGGGCCGACAAGCCGAGTTTATTAAGGGGCCCCATGCCACCAGCAAAAGTCCTTTAGCCAAAGTGGTGACCTCCCCGTCCCAGTTTTCTCTGTGGCTTAAAAAAATCGATGGCAAAGATAACGCAAGCCTTCGCCATGGTTTGTGTCCTCCAGCGAATAAAGAAAAACCTTTTTGGACGGGCAATAAACCACCGCCTTTTGAACAGGACATTTGGGAAAACACCATGAGAATTGCGACAGAAGCCGTTCTTTTCCCGAAAAAATTCAATGCCCGCACCAAACAGATCAAACAGTTTCATTACACGTCGGGTATGGATGCGTTCTACGGCATGAAACAGGTCTTCCCGTGGATCGAGGAACGCAAAGTTTCGAAAAATGCTTGTGTACAGGTCTGGGATGACAAAGTAAAATCCTGATCATGACCAAGACAAACTCCGGATTCGTATTCCTGATGGACTGCGCGGATTTTTCCGAAGCGCAAGTAGTGAAATCTTTTTTGGAATCACAAGGATTTCATCCGCGAGTTCGCGATGAACAGACGCGCTCTGTGGCGCCTCATCTTGGGCAACTGCTAGGTAAACTGACTTTAGAAATTCCTGAGCATGAATACATCGAGGCCTCGCTGACTCTGGAAAAAAAAGAGCAACCGCGCATTCAACTTGTTCATGAAAATAATCTTGAAGAAACGCAAGCCATAGCTAAGAAAGCTTTGTGGAATGCCATTCTGGGTTGCATCTTCATTCCTTTGATTTGCAACTTCTATTCGATGATTTTAGGCTATCGTGTGCTACGTCGCGAAGTTCCTTTGACGAAGACCAGCCGAAATCGCCTGATGTGGGCCATCGTCTTTAATTCGTTCGCCTTTTATGTGTGGCTGACAATTGGTCCGAAATTCTTTTTCAAGAACTATTAGTAGGAACGCGCCTGATTTCTTTTAGAAGTATTTATCCAGAAAACGGAAATACTGATCTTTAAAAACGTCTAGCTCCATGCGATTTCCCTGAGAATCCTGAACTTGTGGGATGCTTAAAACCACTTTGTCGTTCACTTTTTTATATTCTAAGAATTTAGTGAACAGCACTTGCGCGTCTTCACCACTTTGCTCGGAAAAATAGGGAACAAAAAAACTTTCGATCTCGGCTTTATCGGGAAGAAAACCTTCCACTAAATTCAACTGATTGACAAACACTCGCGGACAATAAAAAAAGCGCAGGCGCTGGCAACGCAAGCGTCGGATGAAGTTATGAAAATTGCGGATTCCCAAAGAATTGATGGCTTGCAAATCCTTCAGGTCGACATTCAAATCGAAATTAGGATTGACCTCAACTCCGTCCAAAGCAGAGGAATATTCATTCAGACTGCCTTTAAGCAGAATCGTCGTGCATTTATCCTGAACGCTGAATGAAAGTTGCAGAGCCATAGGTTCCCTTTTGAGTTACCCATTATGCTCTGAACTTTTTAAAAATCAAAGTCCAGGTCAACTTCTTCGATGTTTTTTTAGCAACGTGGCCCTTCGCCGCAGGACAACACTTCGGCCTCTTTGATTTTAAGAAGATTTTGTATCCGCTCTTCATTTGAAAAATGTGTTTTTGAATCCACCGGGTCCGTAGCAGGAAGATGGCAAAGCCAATTCATTGCCAAGGAAACACTATTCTGTTTTGCGGTCACATCGGTGACCTCTTTCAGATGAGCGAAAAGCAAGCGTCCCGCCATTAGGTCCGCCATCGCTTCCATTTCACGACTTTCGAAAAAGCTATCGTCTTTACCCGGAATTGTTGCCCGCAGGCAGGAAAATGCTTGCGCATCTGCCGCACCGGCTTGGATCTGAAGCTGATGATACATCTCGCGGGCCAACAACATCACCAGTGATGTGATTCGATCGGCCTTTTCTTTGCCAGCCAGCTTCACCAGTTGTCCAGGGCAAAGAAGAATCGCGCCAGCGCTGGCTCCAGGAAGAAGAGAAGAATGCGCCTGCATTCCCAGGCCGTCCCCTTGACAGTTGCTGGTAGCAAGAATAGTCATCGCATCTTTGCCGGGGTATGTAGATTCAATAATTTTAGAAATCGAAAGAACCTCGGTAGAGTTGACAATGTTTATTTGTCGCTTCTTTTCTTCCTCGGACAAAGTGCTGCCTTGAATGTATTCAGCATAAAGCTTTTTGACGACGGAAAGTGTTTCCAGCACATCTTTGTCGTAGTCGTAGATCAAGCGATAGGCCGCATCCGACAAGTGCAGGAAGCGAAGCTGTTCCTTATACAAATGACCCGCCTTAAACTCGGCCTCGGTGCCCTGGAAGTTTTCTGGTAACTGCGAAAACTCTTTTTTTAATTGCGCCAAGGCTTTCTCGCGTCCTTCTTGACGCAAAGTCTGAGCGATCGGAGCCTCTTGAATCGCGCACACTGTCTGTTGGGGCTTTTCACAAAGATTCGTCGCTATTTTTTTTTCATTCTGAGGAACACCGTCTTTATGATTCGTGGCAGTTTCGCCAACCTGGGCGCCTTTCTGACGCATTTTCGCGGCGTACTCTGAATCTTTCTTCGCACAAGCGGCGACGGAAAGAATTGCGGAAAGAACGGTCACTGTCAGCAAGGTTTTTTTCATAAAGATGCTCCTAAG
The DNA here is from genome assembly GCF_000786105.1 of Bdellovibrio sp. ArHS. Classification (NCBI taxonomy): domain Bacteria; kingdom Pseudomonadati; phylum Bdellovibrionota; class Bdellovibrionia; order Bdellovibrionales; family Pseudobdellovibrionaceae; genus Bdellovibrio; species Bdellovibrio sp. ArHS. Next base: position 46,282 of record NZ_JTEV01000016.1, on the reverse strand, counting down.
TTCGACAGCTGCATGCCCAAAAAAGGCTCGCTCGGCACGAGTTGCCTCTATAGTGGCGTTAAGCTGTCGTAGTTACTTAAAAGCAATTTAAAGACCAAACGAGCGTCTCAAACCGAGACGGCGCCTTATATCACCCCCAGCAACAGGAGGTCTCAGCGTAAAGGCTCAGGCTTTTTGAAAATAAAAAAAGCCCTCGTTAATAACGAGGGCTTTTCCAAGCAAAGCTTGATGAATTTAATTAAAGTCCGCGGATCAAGTTCAATGCACTTCCCGCACGGAACCATTTCAATTGTTCCGCATTGTAAGTGTGCTTCAACTCGATAGCTTCAGAAGAGCCATCTTTGTGCTTGATGATCATCTTCACGTTTTTGCCAGGAGCCAGGTCCTTAAGATCCACTAGGCTGACAAGGTCTTCTTCTTGAATCTTGTCGTAATCTTTTGGATTTACGAAAGTCAAAGCCAACACACCTTGTTTTTTCAAATTCGTTTCGTGGATACGCGCGAAAGACTTGGTCACAACCGCTGTCGCACCCAAGAATCTTGGCGACATCGCCGCGTGCTCACGCGAAGAACCTTCACCGTAGTTTTCATCACCGATGATCACCCAGCCTTTACCAGCTTTTTGGTAAGAACGAGCGATTTGCGCAAACTCGACACCAGTTTGACCTGTCATCAAGTTGCGACCTTTACCGATCTCTCCGGTGAAAGCGTTATCCGCACCCAACAACATATTGTTAGAGATGTTGTCCAAGTGACCACGATAGTTCAACCATTTACCGCCTGGAGAGATATGATCCGTTGTACACTTTCCTTTGGCCTTCGCCAAAACGTAGTTATCAACGAAATCTTTGCCATCCCATTTTGTAAATGGCGAAAGAAGCTGCAAACGCTCGGACGTCGGGCTGACAGCCACTTGCGCCTGAGCACCCGCTGGTTTTTGGTAACCTTCGGTATCAGGGATGAAACCCTGAGCCGGAAGTTCCGGAGCCACAGGAGCTTGCAACTTGATTTTACCTTTTGGTCCTTCAAGTTCATCTGTCGCCGGGTTGAAATCCAAACGACCCGCAAGACCCAATGCCATCACGATTTCCGGAGAAGCGATGAAGGCCAAAGTCTCTGGGTTGGCGTCGTTACGTGCACGGAAGTTACGGTTGAAAGAAGTCACGATCGTGTTCTTCTCACCCGTTTTCACGTCGTCACGTTTCCATTGACCAATACAAGGACCGCAAGCATTTGCAAGAACTGTCGCACCCACTTCATTGAACGTCGCCATTTGGCCGTCGCGCTCAATTGTTTTTTGGATCTGCGTTGAGCCTGGAGAAACCAGGAACGGCTGATTCATTTTTACACCGATATCCATCGCCTGTTTTGCGACAAAAGCCGCACGACCGATATCTTCGTAAGAAGAGTTCGTGCAAGAACCGATCAAGGCTGAAGAAATCTTCGCTGTGTAACCTTTTTCTGCCACTTCTTTTTTAAGAGCAGAAATCGGACGAGCCAAGTCTGGAGTGTGCGGACCCACAAGGTGTGGTTCCAAAGCTGACAAATCGATTTCGTAAACTTCGTCGAAGTATTTACCAGGATTTGCAACAACATCCGCATCCGCAGACAAAATGTCTTTGTGCGCATCAGCGATAGACGCCAATTGATCACGGCCTGTGGATTTCAAGTAAGCGCCCATGCGCTCGTCATACGGAAACACCGAACAAGTCGCACCCAATTCGGCACCCATGTTTGTGATTGTCGCTTTACCCGTGCAAGAGATCGAAGATGTTCCTTCACCGAAGTACTCGACGATTTTATCTGTTCCACCTTTTACAGTCAGCATTCCGCAAAGTTTCAAGATCACATCTTTCGCCGAAGCCCAACCGCCCAGTTTACCTTTCAAGTGAACACCAATCAGTTTTGGATTTTTCACTTCCCAAGGAAGACCGACCATCACGTCAGAAGCATCAGAACCACCGACGCCGACCGCACACATACCCAAACCACCCGCATTCGGAGTGTGAGAGTCCGTACCGATCATCAAACCGCCTGGGAACGCGTAGTTTTCAAGAATAACTTGGTGAATGATCCCAGCGCCAGGTCTCCAGAAACCGATGTTGTAACGAGAAGATGTTGTCGCCAAGAATTCAAAAACTTCTTTGTTCGACATATTGGAAGCCGCCATGTCAGCGTCTTTCCCTTTGTAAGCTTGAATCAAGTGATCGCAGTGAACTGTGGAAGGAACTGCCGCCTCATCTTTACCTGCTAGCATGAACTGCAACAAAGCCATTTGCGCTGTCGCATCCTGCATCGCCACGCGGTCGGGTCTGAGAAGAAGAAAACTTTCTCCACGAACCAACTCTTGATTTTGGGGATCGTCCAAGTGACCAAACAAGATTTTCTCCGCCAAGGTTAAAGGGCGGTTCAAACGATTGCGAACTACAGCCAATCTTTCAGCTGTCTTTTTGTAAACGTTCTGCACCATCTCTGGTGTCGTTTCGATTTTCGAAGCCATTGTTATTGCCTTTCTTTGAAGAACGCCTGATCATAATGAAAATCAGTTGAAAGCTCAATAAAAATGCCATGATGGCGTTTTTATCGCGCAGCCCCCGAAGGGGATCAAAGGCTGGAGTCCCACTCAACAATCGCGACGTTGCGCGAGGCACAAATGGACTTAAGACTATTTAAGAACATCGTCATCTTAACCGGCGCTGGAATCTCGGCAGAAAGTGGGATTCGCACGTTTCGTGATCAGGATGGCCTTTGGGAAGAGCACCGCATTGAAGACGTCGCCACACCTGAAGCTTTTGCTCGAGATCCCCAGTTGGTTCAACGCTTCTACAACATGAGAAGGGCTCAACTGAAAGATCCCCAGATTCAGCCGAATCCGGCTCATCTCGCATTAGCTGAATTAGAGCGCCAGTGGGAGGGTGATTTTCTGCTGGTCACACAAAACGTCGACAACCTCCACCGCCGGGCGGGCTCAACACGCCTTTTGCACATGCATGGTCGGCTGGATCAAGTTTTTTGCATTTATTGCGACGAGCACTATGAGTGGTCAGAAGATGTGGTGCTGGACCAAAGCTGCGAAGCTTGTGGCAGAAAAGGTGGCGTTCGTCCCGACATTGTGTGGTTTGGCGAGATGCCTCATCACATGGATGAAATCTACGCCGCACTTGAAAAAGCCGATTATTTTATTGCGATCGGCACCAGCGGCAACGTCTATCCCGCAGCCGGCTTTGTGAGACTGGCCTGGAAGGCCAAAAAAATCGAAATCAATCTGAAAGACACTGAAATTTCAAACGCCTTTGAAACCCATTTTATCGGACCCGCCTCTAGCGAAGTGCCTCGCTTTATCAAAGAACTGCTGGAATAAAAAAGGAGTCTTTCGACTCCTCGATGAGTGCTGCAACAATTAGAAACCGGAATAACAACGCGCCGTCGTGATTGTCTGAGTCGCATCGCGAACCATATACAAACAGCTGTCTTCGGATCGGTGTAATTGAACTTGCGTGTGCGGAATTTTTTCGTACTGCCCGTTCACCAATTCAATCGTGTGTGTGGGCTGCGCTTCCACATCCAGAATCATCGGATGATTGCACATTCCTTCATAACCATATTGAGTGTACTTCGCGACCGTTTTGATCGCCGCCATCATACGTTCGTTGCGAATATATTTATCGCAACCTGCGGCTAAACCGGAAGAGGCCGACAAGACTGTGATAAGGGCAAGTAAGATACGCATAAAAACCTCCGTTGAATATTTTAAGCGAAGGCAGATTTAGGTTGTTTCAACGGAATTGCCAACGACAAAGAAAACTTGCGAAGAAAACGAAAGCGCATTGAGAATGATTAATAACCGGGCGCACCGGCTTCGGTCTCGCGGTCTTTGCGTTTGTTAAACAGGGACACATAGTCTTCGTAACCTTCCTTGACCAGGTCCCGCAAAGGGATGAACTTCAACGCTGCGGAGTTAACGCAGTAACGCTTGCCCGTCGGCGCCGGTCCATCATTAAAGACATGTCCTAAATGACAGTCGGCAATTTTACTGCGAACCTCTATACGAGGCACAGAAAGGCTTCGATCCACCTTAGTCGTGATATAGGCTTGATCCAGAGGTTGCGTGAAACTCGGCCACCCTGTCGACGAATCAAATTTATCTAGCGAACTGAAAAGAGGCTCCCCAGAAACAACATCCACATAAATTCCTTCCTCATGGTTGTCCCAGTATTTATTCGCAAAGGGGCGCTCTGTTCCATCCAACTGAGTCACTTCATACTGAAGCGGATTGAGCCTGTGTTTAAGGTCTGAAGATGACGGTTTATTGAAGTGAGAGAAATCTTTCATAATTCCTCCTCATGCACACAAATGTATTTTACACCTGTGTCTTTCATTGGAACACAGCTTGCCATTTAGCATTGGCGGAACGTCTCGATTTAGTGCTTAAGAACCTCTGCTCAAAGTAGCTGCCAAGAGGTTCAGAATTCTGTTTTAGAGTTGAAATCATCTATGAGCCCATATCTAAAGACATATTCATGAAACATGGGTAATCTACTGAAAGTCTTAAAGAATAATCGTGAATACTCCGAACGGTATATCATGAGTCTTCTGAACGTTTTATTTTACCTCATGGTATCGGCTCTACCATTGATTGTGGAAGCCGCGCCCAGGTCATTGAACTATCAGGGTCGGATTATAAAAACCGATGGAACTCCTCTTCTACACAATAGCGTCAGCTTCAGTTTTGAAATCACCAACGCGGCGGAAACCTGTGTCATGTATCGCGAACAGGTGAATGGCGTTGATTTATCATCCACTCGTGGCGTTTTCGATATTACTATAGGAACGGGAACGAAACTTTTTCCACTGACAGCATTTCAACTTACCGACGCATTTTCGGGTGGCAGCAATGTAAGTTGTGATGGAGCGGGCCCCGTCACCCCCTCCCTTTGGGAAAACAGAAAACTAAGAGTGCAGTTTTACGATGGCAACATGTGGAAGTCGATCACACCCGCTTTAGAAATACACTCGGTCCCATTCGCTCTTTCATCCGCCACACTGGATGGAAAACCTGCGAGTGACTTCGTCATCAAAACGGGACTGCCGATTTGTGCGGCGGGCACCTTTCTATCGTGGTCAGGATCTGCTCTGACTTGTGAAGCTGTATCGGGTTCCAATGGTGGCACTGTCACCAATGTCACTTCGACCAACTCGTACCTTGCCGTGGTCAACGGAACATCGACGCCTGCCCTCACTGTTAACGTAGGAAACACAGCGGGTACTTTGGCACAAGGGGATGATCCGCGTTTTACCGACTCACGAATCCCGAAGGGTCCTGCTAGCGGAGATCTTAGTGGCAATTATCCAAACCCCAGCGTTGCTAAGTTGCAGGGCATCTCGGTTCTTGCAACGGCGCCGACTGCGACCAAAAACCTTCTTCGCTATAACGGTTCGGTGTGGGAGCCCGGATTCATCTCGATCGACGACATTCGCTCGACGGCGGCGGGCAATGGCAACTTTTTCCCTACGACTTGCACGACGGCGCAAACCTTAAATTGGGAATCGGCCACAGACAGATATCTCTGCGTGGATATTGCCCTGTCAGACTCAGCAATTACTTATGCTTCACAAACCGCAAGAACTTTTTTTGCCGCTCCGTCAGTGAGCAACGGACCTCCGACTTTTCGTTCGATCGCCTCGACCGATCTTCCTATCACCGGCTCGGACGGCGTCTATCTCAACGGAGGAAACACGTTCGGAACTTCTTCATCATTAGGAACGAAAGACAGTTTCAATTTAAGTCTTCTAACTGACAACACAGCTCGCATCCATATCACTGGGACTGGACAGGTGGGATTGCACACCACAAATCCCGTGGCTCCCGTGACAATACAAAATTCTTTAGTTTCGACAGCTTCAACGGGAGCCGCCGCGACGACTCCATCACAGGTCCTCGTCAATGACTCTCCCAATATTATAGCGGGAAGACAGGCCACCTTGATGGTGCTAGACCAGCCTACACCGACCGCTAATAGTACCGCCCAATACTCTGCGGGTTTGTTTGATTTAATGACGAACGCGGGAGCTTTTAATTTGGCGACAACGCGAGGTTTGCAAGCCATCAATACAAAAAATGGAACGGGTCTATTAACCAACCAAATCGGTTTGCAGGCCGTATCGTCACTGACTCAAGGAGCTGCAACCTACCAATATGGAATAAGCACAAGCGCCGCTGCCGCAACCGGGACAAACTTGGATCAGCAATATGGTGTCTATGCTTCCGCCAACAACAATTCGGGCAATACGATTCAGTTCCAAGCAGCTCTTCAAGGAACAGCTTATAATGGCAGCACGTCCACCGTCACGAATCTGCATGGTTTGTCAGCCAACTCCAACAACGCAGGAAGTGTGACAAATTTATACGGAATTGTCTCGAAGGCCAATCATAGTGGTTCAACGACAGTGCCGTCACAGTACGGAACTTACACTGTGAGCTCCAACGCCTCCACGGGGCAAATCAACTTCGGTTACGGAAATTTTAATCAGGTGTTCAACGAAACCAGTGGAACAATTTCAAACGCCTACGGGACATTCAGCCAAATATGGAATTACGGTGTGACCGGTACCATCGACAAAGCCTACGGCTACTACACTGATATCTACAACTCCGGCGGCGGAACCGTCAATACCGGCTACGGACTCTATATCGGCTCTGTCTCGGCAAACGCGAAATGGTCATTGTGGGCCAACGACCATACAGCCCCTTCCTATTTCGCTGGCAGCGTGGGCATCGGCACGACCACGCCGACTCACACCCTTCAGGTAGAAGGCACCGCCGGACTGAGTACTGGAACTGCGTGGACGAACACTTCGGATCTTCGCCTTAAAGACATTCATGGAGATTACGAATACGGACTCAAGGAAATCCTGAAGCTTCACACGGTGCGATTCTCTTATAAAAAAGACAATCCGTTAAACCTGTCATCACAGCAAAAGATGACAGGCTTTATTGCTCAGGAAGTACAACAGGTCATTCCCGATGCGGTGAAGGTACGCGCAGATGGGTACTTAGAATTGAATGTCGATCCCATTCACTGGGCCACGGTGAATGCTGTGCAAGAACTTAACGGAAAATGTGAAATGTCGCAAAATCAGCTAGAGAATTTACAGCACGAACTGACTTCTTTGCGAAAAGAAAATACTCGTCTGAAAAGCCAGCTTGAAAAGCAAACCCAGGACCTGGAACTGATCAAAACAAAACTAGGACTCTCGGCGCAGGAAGGCCCTTAACATCCTACTTCGCCTCGACCGCCGCGATCACTGACGAAATAATTTTTTTAGCCTTTTCAACATTGACTTTCATGCTTGAAGAATCCTTCAATGCTCCCAACATTTCTTCCGGCGCAAAACTCATCGTCTGAAATATTTCAAAATTTTTCGCGATTTCATCCCCATGATCGCGACGCAAACTTGGCGGCATTAATGCCAACAGTCTTTCTATTTCTTGCGAGGCGCCGCCTTCTCCGGCGACTTCACCCAAAACCAGATAGAAGATGTTTGTCATCTCCACACCCACTTTACGGTAGTCATTTTTGCTAAGCGCGCCATCCACCTGTTTGTAGCGTTTATTGACAAGCTCTTTCAGCGTGCGACGACGGCGTCCCCAGCCAAATTCTTTCTGAGCTTTTACAAGTAAGCCTAAAGCCATCGCACCGTAAACCACCATCCACAACCACGGACGATAAAGAACATGGGCCTCTGTCGCAGGCGCCCAGCTCATCACTGGATTTGGCAGTTTATTTTCCATGATGGTCGATTTTGCAGAAGTTTTCCCGTCAGCCAAACGCGATGAAGACCCTACCGGCGCGTTCGGATTGTTCACGACCTTCAAGGTGATGGGCTGTGTTGTTCGCGTATAGTATTTATTCGCCTGCGGATCAAACATGGATACGCTCAAGGCCGGGATCACCATGTCGCCTTCTTGACGGGGAATGACCAACACTTCAAATTCTTTATAACTTCGTCCGTTTTTAAAGAACTTGGATTCTGACTTGGTATCATACTGTTCAAGCCCGGTTGGCCACGCAATGGCCGGAAGATCAATCACTTTGGCATTGCCTGCGCCCTCAAAGCGCACTTTCAAACTGACCGGTTGATTCACGGGCGTCGTTTGATTTTCGACGCTCGCATGCACTTCAAATTGGCCCACCGCCCCCGTGAAGTCAGAAGGCCGTCCTTCTGTCGGAAGTGGTTTTACTTTGATATCCACGCGTGCGGAACTTTTCGTGTATTCGTAAGGACGGCCATAAAAACCACCTAGTCCCTGTGACAAAGTTCTGACGCGAGATTTGATTTTATATTCATCAATGACCGCGCGCCCTGGTTTAATCGGGAACAGCGCATGCGATGCCAACAAAGCCTTCTTCCATGGCACCCCGTTCACTACTTCTTCAGTGAACTGAATTGACGGGACCTCCTCGATAATTTCCTTCCAGAAGCCTTTCAGACTTGGAAACTTCAAACGATCCAAAGTTTCCATTTGTCCCCGCGTATAGATATACCAGTTCACTGTAACCTGTTCGCCCTCATAAACTTCGGTCTTATCAACTTCCACCGATATGAAAAAGGCTTCATTCGGATTGGTCGGCAGGCTGCGGAAGGCCGCTTCCGGCAATCCGGTCGCCCGAGGCGGCCAATTGGTGTCGTCAGGAAATTGCCCCATCTGTTGCTGCAACAATCTTTGACGTTGTTTGAGAAGTTGATTGAAGATTTCTTCATCCGCTTGATCCATGGCTTCGAAAGGGTCTTCAAAAGCGGGATTCTGCGACGGGCGCTTGGGGCGATTTTGTCCTGAGCCTTGTTCACTCACTTTAACCAGGATCGGCTTGGTACGATAGACCTTCCCATCCACGATCACTTCAAAGGAATCCACGCTGAGGGTACCAGTTCGTTTCGGCCCCATGATGTAGTGAAACTCTTTTCTTCTTTGCGTTTCAAACTGCATCCCCTGAGGAGTATTGACCAGCTTCTGTGCCACGGCTGTGGACTGCGAGTTATTCAAAAGTTCAAAGCCATCCAGATCCGGAATACGCGGCTCTGCAATAGTGTGATCGTCGGTCGAAACGATCGAAACCGTCACCGTGAAAGTGTCCGTCAGTCCCACCTCGTTGCGATCGACCGTGGCCTGCACCGTCGGTGTCGCTTGAGCAAAAAATCCAAAAATAAGGAAAATAAGAAAGAACAGGAAATTACCAGTCTTTGTCACGAGGCTGCTCCTTGACTTCTTTGCGATTGTATTCAGCGCGGATTTTTTCTTCCTGCTGTTTCAATTCGCCCAGAATCTTTTTTACATCAGCTTCTGAAAGCTCTTTGCCCTGGAAGGGACGCGGCTTGTATTTCGGCGACTGCTGCACTTGTTTTTTATCATCCTGAGGCTCTTGATCTTTCTGATCTTTATCCTTTTGATCTTTGCCGTCCTGATTTTTCTGCTGCTGTTGATTTTGGTCGCCCTGCTGATTTTGTTGGTCTTGTTTGTTATCTCCACTCTGTCCCTGTTGCGACTGAGTCAGAAGTTCAATATTTGTTTTTACTTCGTTCGACGAGGGAATAACTTCCAAAGCTTTTTGATAAACCGCCAAGGCCTCGTCGACTCGTTTGGCCTTGCCTAAAAGCTGCGCCCGATTAAAGCGCGACATAAAAATAAGCTCCGGACGGTTTTCCAGGACGGCCAGGTTTTCCGCCTCTTGATAAGACTGCAAAGCCTTTTCCGCCTGTTGCAAGCCCTCAAAGCTCAGTCCTAGATTCAAATGCAACTGCCCCACGAAGGGATCAAATCGCAAAGCTTCAAGATATTTATCCATCGCGGGTCCGTACGCCTGCGCCTGAATCTGCTTATTTCCTTCGCGATTAAGCTGCAAAGTTTGTAAATGCGGCCGCCCCGGTCCACATCCCGAAGCTGCAATCAACACAAGCACAATTGTAAAACGATGAATCTGGATCATTGTGGGGGCACCTCATAACGTCCTTTCCAGAAGCGGAAAGAGTTTCTGCGTTCCCCCAGAAAGATTTCAAAAAGAGCCAGTAAAATGCCCATAAACAAGATCAATTGAAAGCGCTCTTCATACTGAACCGCCATCGTCGAATCAAATTGCGTTCTTTCTAATTTGCCGATGTCTTCAACTAAGAGTTTTGTTTGGTCGCCACCGAATGTCGCAAAGTAAAAACTTCCTTTACCCGCTTCGGCTAAGGCTCTGAGTGCCTCTCCCTTTACCGTGGTGATCACTGTTTGGCCCTCGCGGTCCTTTTTATAGCCTTTCAAAAATCCCATGCCATCGCGAACCGGAATGGCGCCACCTTTTTCAGTTCCATAGGCCAAAGAAAAGATGCGAATCCCTTCGTCAGCCATTTTTTTGGCTTCGTCCAAAGCACCTTGTTCATGGTCTTCGCCATCCGAAGCAATTAACACGACCCGCGTGACTTTCACGATGTTGTCCGTGGAAACGCCCCCTCGTTCAAAGGCTTCTTTCGAAATTTTTAAAGCTTCCGTAAAATTGGTTCCCTGGGAAGAAACTGAAGACGGTTCTAAAGATTCTAAATACATTTTAATCGCGCCAGGATCATTCGTTAGTGGCGAAAGCAACGCCGCCGATCCTGCAAAAGCCACCACACCCACTTTATTGCCGGGCATCAGATCGATCAGACGGCTGAGTTCCGCCTTGGCTTGGGCCAATCGCGAGGGCTTCACATCCTCGGCCGTCATACTTTCTGAGACGTCCACGGCGAAGATGATCTCGACACCTTCACTTTTAACCTCTTGCTGGCTTTCACCCATTTGGGGACGCGCCAGAGCCAAGACAAAAAAGAAAACAACGGCCAGTTGCAGAATATTTTTAATGGTTCTTTTCTTGTTGGAAACCGAGCTAGAAAGAAAAGGATATAGTCTTTTTCCGATCGCGTTTTGCACGATCTGCCGTGAGCGACGATCAAAAAAGAATCCGATAACGACGATCACGGGAATCAGCCACAGATAGTTGAAAGCAGCCATATTTTCAAAACGAAACATTATGGCACCCTCCTTAACCAGGATCTTCCCAATATAATGGCGAGAAGATAGATGATCAATGCCGTGACCAGATACGGCGGGAATTCTTCGGTGTAGCTGGTAAACTTGTTCACATCAATTTTGGTCTTTTCCAAACTATCAATATCGCTGAAGACCTTCTGCAATGATCCTTCGGTCGTGGCTCGATAGTACTTACCACCCGTTTCAGAGGCCATACGACTTAAAAGATCGTCGTTTACGGCACTTTCAAATGGCTGATATGTCTTGATCTTCTGACCGAAAATATCCCGAGTATAAACGGGAATCCGGGTCGGGCCATCTTTGCCAATACCAATGGAATAAACCTTGATGCCATAACCTTTAGCAATTTCAAGCCCCGTTTCAGGATCGATGGTACCCGAGTTGTTCTCGCCGTCGGTCATGAAAATCATCACCCGGCTTTTTGCTTGGGAATCTTTCAAGCGCCCCGCCGCATTCGCCATCGAGACGCCCAATGCCGTTCCATCTTTGATCTTCGCACTCGATGCACTGGTGATTTCACCGACACGTTGAAGAATTAACTGATAATCCAACGTGGGAGGAACCAACGTGAAGGATTCTCCGGCAAAAACCACGAGACCAATACGATCTGAGCTGCGGGCTTCGATGAACTTTTTAATCGTATCCTTTGCCGCTTCCAGACGATTTAACGGTTTCATGTCTTCGATCAACATACTGTCTGAAACATCCAGACAGATGACAATATCAATACCCTCCACATTTTTGCGAATTTTGGTATTCGCCGTCTGTGGCCGTGCCAGCGCCACAATCGCAAAGATTAAGGCCAGTGCTTTTAACAAGATCGGCAAATTCATGAGGCGCGAACGAAGGCTCGGGGCCACGGACTTCAACAGCTCGACGGAGCCAAACTGCAACGTCGGCGTCTTGGCTCTTTTTTTCCACAAAACCCAGAACAAAATGAAAACCAAAGGAAGGATCAGCCAGAATGCGGCGCTTGAATGAAAAGTCATGGCTGCCGCTCCATTTTCTCGACCAATAAACGGCAGTGGGTCGTGATGTTTAAGGCATCCTGCTCTTTGAGCTGCTCTTGATCCTGAATTGCGCGGCTGTATTCTTTCAACAGGTTCTTCAGATCACTGCCATATTCGTTATAAACACTGCGATGATATTTCTTCAGATCTTTGAGGATCAAACGATCACTCCACTCCATCGCCGGCATCTGGTAGCGACGAGTCAGGAAGAGCTTTAACATCTCGTAGGTCGCAACAATGGCTTCGGGAATATGATTGGGGTCGGCCTTCCCACCAAAGAAGACCGTGTTCATTCTTTGCAGACGACGAAGATTTTGGTGAAATTGACCTAAAGGCGACATCGCCGAATCATGCTCTTTAAGTTTTTCAAGCATATTGCGACGCTGAATCACTCGATATAATTTTCCGACGATCATTAAAAACAAAAGCCCTAGGATAGACGCTAACAGCGCCCAATAAAGCGTCGGCACTGACAAAACTGCGGGTCCGATGGGACCAAAAGGTTCTTGTTTCACTGGCGGCTGCCCGGGGACTTGCTTTTCCAGAACCGATTCGACCTGATATTGAACCGGCCCCAGGCTGAGCGTCACCGTCCCATCGGTCAGTTGCAAATCCTGATATTGAAAATTTCCGGCTTTGTAAGCGGTCACTTTCACATCGGCTTGAGTCGGATTTCTGAATTCAAAACCCAGAAGATGAATCTGATACTTTTCCGTCGGCTTCAGATTGAATTGCAACTTATCCTGAGCAAGGTCTTTAGGAAAATCGCCGTCACAGACTAAAATAAACTCACGACCCACCGTCAGTTGGTTGTCGTTAAGTCCTTCAACGGAAGGTATTTCTGTCTTGCACTGAATAGCCGCCATTATTTTCTCTTCTTAAAAAACGCCACCAACGGATTGACGTAGTCTTCGCTGGATCTGACATCGACACGTTCAACCTGTGATAGACGCAGCAGACGATCCCGTTGTTCTTTATTTTTTTGGACCGCGTCTTCGTACTGCGCACGGAACGTCGAAGAGGACGTATCCACGGTGATAACCTCGCCCGTTTCTGCATCCTGAACTTCGATAACCCCCATTTGCGGTAACGAATACTCAGCCGCATCGTTCACCACACAGGCTACGACATCGTGCTTGCGCCCCAACAGTCGCAAACTTTGATCAAATCCTTGATCCATAAAATCGCTAAACACAAAAATCGTCGCCCGCTTTTTCAAAACCCCTTGCAAATAGCTGAAGCCTTGGGAAAGTTTCGTGCGATGACTTTTCGGCTGATAATAAAATAAATCGCGCAGTAAGCGATGCACATGACCGCGCCCTTTTTTCGGCGGAACGAAGTGTTCCACTTGATCGCTGAACAATAACAAACCGATCTGGTCGTTATTTTTCACCGCCGAAAAAGCCAAAAGTGCTGCCATGTGAGTCATCACTTCACCTTTGAAATAAGGCCCGGTGCCGAAATCACTCGAACCACTGACATCAACCGCCAGGATCAACGTCAATTCCCGCTCTTCTTCGAAAGTTTTGATATAGGGTTTTCCGGTCCGAGCTGTGAGAGGCCATGAGATACTGCGCACGTCATCGCCGGGCACATACTCCCGGAAGTCCGCAAAGGTCATCCCTTGGCCCTTAAAAGCCGTGTGATATTCGCCCGCAAAAAGATTGTTCACAAGTTTTCTTGTGTTGATCTCTAAGAGCTTAACCTTTTTTAAGACCTCTGGAGGTAAACTCACTAGGGAACCTCAACCTGACTTAAGATTTCTTTGATAATGTCATCAGATTTGATGTTTTCCGCTTCCGCTTCGTACGTCAGAATCAAACGATGTCTCATCACGTGATAGGCAATGGCTTTGACATCTTCCGCCGTTACGTAACCGCGACCGCGAATAAAGGCATGAGCTTTAGCGGCACGATATAAACTGATCGTCGCCCGTGGCGAGCCCCCCACATTGATGAGATTGGCGATACGGCTAAGACCATATTCACCGGGCTTACGCGAAGCCATAATAATTTCCACGATGTAGTTTTTAATTTTTGCATCAACGTAAATCTGATCAGCGCGCGCGGAGGCTCTTAAAAGATCTTCTTTGGAGATCACCGGATTCACGACCGGCTTTTCGTTCGAGCCCATGCGATTTAAGATCTCAAGCTCTTCCCCCTTGGCCGGATAAACCACGTTGATCTTGAACATAAAACGGTCCATCTGCGCTTCCGGAAGAGGATAAGTTCCCTCTTGCTCCAAGGGATTCTGTGTCGCCAAAACCAGGAAGGGATTTGCAAGCTTGTAAGACTCTTCACCGATAGTCACTTGCTTTTCGGCCATCGCTTCCAACAACGCGGATTGAACTTTCGCTGGCGCACGATTGATCTCGTCGGCCAGAACGATGTTAGTAAAGATCGGACCTTTACGCGGAGCAAACTCCCCTGACTTCGGATTGAAAATCATCGTTCCGATCAAATCTGTCGGCAGAAGATCCGGAGTGAACTGAATTCTTTGGAAGTCCAAGGAGATCGACTGCGACACCGTCGCAATGGTCAGCGTTTTGGCCAAGCCAGGGACACCTTCCAGCAGAATGTGTCCGCCCGTTAAGAGCCCCATCATAATGCCTTCTACCATTTCCTTTTGACCGACAACGACCTTGTTAATTTCGGCCATCATTTTCTCAATAAACTGGCTTTCTTGTTTGATGGCAGCATTCAGAGCCATGATGTCAACTTCGCTCACCTATTCCTCCTCAGAAGATAACCTCTCTATTTCACAATTTTCCCATTAAGTTCGCAAGCTTGGACTTTCTAGGACAGTGCTTCCTCTACCCTTGCCAAGGACAGCAGAAAGTGGGACAAAATTATTATGATTAACAACAATACAAAAGTCTGGATCTTCATTCTTACGAGCAGCTTGGCTCTTCTTGTGGCAGGTTACCAATTGGGCGAACGCCTAGGACTGCTGATCGGATTTTTGCTCGCACTGCTTTTGAACTTCTTCGTTTTCTTTTATGGCGAAAGTCGCGTGCTGGCCAAGCTCAATGCCAAACGCCTGAAGGGTCAGGATGCCTGGGGCTTACTTACGAAGGTGGAAAACATCTCGAAGGAACTGGGGATGCCGACGCCTTCGATTTACGTCACGCCTCACTCTTCCGCCAACGCCTTTTGTGTCGGTCACTCTTGGAAGCGCGGTTCTTTGGGATTCACCGCAGGCCTTTTAGAAAAATTAAGCGACGAAGAGCTTGAGGCCGTTGTCGCACATCAGATTTGCCACATCCGTCGCCTGGATACCTTTGCTTTTGGTGTCAGCAGCACTCTCGCCAATTCAGTGGTCGGCTTAGGGCAATTCCTGGATAATCTTCTGCCCTACAATTTACAATTCTTCATGCCCATGCTTTCGCCATTGGGTTGGCTGATCATCAAATTCGTCGTCGGCGAAAAATCTTTTTTTGAGAATGATTTGATGGCCTCAGAACTTCTGGAAAGCCGCGGAAGACTGGGTGAAGTTTTATGGCGCATGGAAGGTTTGGCGCAGACCAATCCTTTGGAAATTCCGCCATGCACCAGCCATTTGTTCATGGTGAATCCGGAAGGTTTCAAACAGAAAAATTTATTTTTAAAATCCCACCCTGCCATTGAAGTGCGTTTGCAAAAACTGATGGGCTACTATCCCATCTAACTTGACAGCGGGATTTCACAACTCACGTTTTATAAGGTGGTTTTTTTATGGGTGAAAAATTAGAAGCCTCTTTTTCAGTTCTGATCATGTCGATTGCGTCTTCTGCGGTCATGGCCATGGGTCTAGCGCCAAATCCGCAAACAGGAGAAACTCACAAAGATAAGAATATGGCTCGCTTTAATATCGACCTTCTTCTGGTGCTGCAAGAAAAGACCAAAGGAAATCTGACTGGCGATGAAACCAAATTTTTGGAAAACTTAATTAGTGATTTGCAAATGAAGTATGTGTCCATCTAAAGGAGACTTTGTTATGAAGAAGTTCTTGATTCTGCTTCTTGCGGTGTCCCTGACTACACCGGTGACGGAAGCGCAAACTGTTTTGCCAAAAGATGCCCCCAAATTAAAACTCAGCGATCCGTTGCCAGGAAATTTATTTGTCGAGCTTGCCAAGGCCGTCAACCCCGCCGTCGTCAACATCTCGACGACAGCTCTTCCAAAGAACATGCCCGGGCGCCGTGACCCGATGTTGGATATGCTTGAACAGCTTTATGGCTTTCGCATGCAACAACCTCAGCAGCAACAGCGCCCCCAACAAATGGGCTTGGGCACCGGCTTTATCATTCGTGAGGACGGTCTGATCATCACCAACAACCACGTGATTGCTGGTGCGGATGTGATCAATGTGCAACTGAATGAAAAATCTAAAGACGTCTATGAAGCGACCCTGATCGGCAGTGACGAAAGAACGGACATTGCTTTAATCAAAATCACTCCCAAAGCGGGGGAAAAACTTCCTTATGCGGTTCTGGGTTCTTCGAAAGATCTTGAGGTCGGTGAATGGGTCGCAGCCTTCGGGAATCCCTTTGGCCACGGCCACTCGATGACAAAAGGGATTGTCTCGTCCAAAGGACGTGACATCACTGAGATCAATAAAATTCCTTTAATTCAAACTGACGCCAGCATCAATCCCGGAAACTCCGGTGGCCCCTTGGTAAACACCAAAGGCCAAGTGATCGGTGTTAACTCAGCCATCGATGCGCGAGCACAAGGCATCGGCTTCGCGATTCCTATTGACGAGGTCAAAGCAATTTTGCCAATTCTTGAATCCAAAGGGAGGATTGCCCGAGGTTACATCGGAGCGGCTTTGGGCGACCTGGATCCCGATGCTGCTGAGTACCTGGGTCTTGGCGATGTTCGTGGTGCCGTCATCACGAACATGGACCCGAAAGGACCTGCTTTCAAATCGGGAATGAAAACTTACGATATCGTGACCGAGTTTAATGGAAAAACCATCCGCAACTCTTTGGATTTGATGGATGCCGTGGCGGACTCGCCGATTGGAAAACCTGCGAAAGCCAAAGTGATTCGTAATAACAAAGAGGTTTCTTTGAGCGTGAGTGTCGCGGAACGAACCGAAGACAAACGCATCGTGAAAGCTCAGGCGAAAAGCTATGTGGGTCAAAAAGCGCCTTTCAATCTGGGTTTCTCGGTCATGGACCCGACGCCGGAGCTCAGAACCGAATGGGGGCTTCCTTCAGATATGAAGCAGCCAGTGATCATTGAAACTGAACGCTCAAGCGCTGCTTCCCGCGGAGGCCTGCGGGTTGGGGATGTCGTTCTTGATGTGAACAAAAAGCCCGTCGACAACTCAAAGGACGTGCTTAAGCATCTTAAAAAAGGCGAAAATACCTTAAGAATCGCCCGCAACACCCGCATTCAAATCATCAACATCACCGCCAACTAAAAGGCACCTGCTTAAAAGGCCCACTTTCACGGTGGGCTTTTTATTTTCCATGCGTCAATACACATACGTAATATGGGATTTCCTTGGTTACATGCTATACAAATGGGCACTTTGTCTCAGATCAAGACAAAGAGGTCCGGGGATGTAGAAAACCTGTAAAATTCCTCGACCTAGGTCTTTAGTTTTTTTCGCACCTACCGAGAAGAATAACGGACCATAGTATGGCTCCAAAGTTTGCAACGAGAACGACACCACGAAAGGGACACGGCATGAAAGTCACCGAGGTCAAAGTATTTCCAGTCAATGAGGACCGCCTAAAGGCTTATGTGTCCATCACGCTCGACAATTGTTTCGTTGTTCGCGACCTGAAAGTCATTCAGGGCACGAGCGGGCTGTTTGTAGCTATGCCCAGTAAGAAACGCAAAGACGGTCAGTTCCGTGATATCGCGCATCCCTTAAATCAAGAGACACGCACGATGATCGAAGACCTGATCTTCGAAGCTTATGAAAAAGAATTAAAATCCATGGGAGAAACCCTGGTAAATCTAAAACGCCAAAAGGCGCCTAACAGCGACTACGGCGACGATTACTAAGGATCGAAGTTCCCTGCTCACTCGCCGACTTGCCTTCAAATGTGGAGAAGACAAGGGAGGCGGCTTCAGAAAAACCCATGGAACCTTTAAAGCCCGTCGATCCCGACGGGCTTTTTTTTAAAAAGGTGCCAGGGGACTTTTGGTTGACGCATTGAATCTTTTCTTGCTTTTGAGCCCCAAAATCCGTAATTTAGCGTTTCTATAAGACTTCTTGCTGGGGTATCGACAAGTTGGTAAGTCAACAGATTTTGATTCTGTCATTCGCAGGTTCGAGTCCTGCTACCCCATCCAAATAAAACAACCGCCCTTCTGGCGGTTTTTTTATTTGTGCTGTCTGCACTCCGACTGCGTCGGAGTAGGTTCTGAAGTTTCCCGTCTTCGATCTCTGTTTTGGGTTTTGTCGTTTTCTGCCGCCGGCAGAAAACTCCGACTCTGCGGTTCTACGACTCTAGAGCTCCACTTACCCATTTTAAAGATGAGGGTCTTGTGCGAATCCTTGGCCTATGTCATCCTGGATCGACTATGTCACTGATACAAGGAATAACAGAGTTCACGAACGAACTACAAAAAAGACATATCCAGTTTGGCATTATCGGTGGGATGGCGGTGTTTGCCTATGGTGGCGAAAGAACCACCTTCGACATTGATTTTTTAATTCATGGCCAGCATAAAAACGCACTCAAAGAAATTGCTCATGATCTAAGTTTGAAAGTAGTCAACGAAAACGCGGAGGTTCTGCAGCTTTCGGGACACGCACAAATTGATATTATTTTCGCGAACCGCCCAAAGTCCCAAGAAATGCTAGAGCATCTTAGAACTATTGATGGATTCCCTTATCAGGTTGTCAGTCCTGAAGATTTAATCGGATTAAAAATCCAAGCTTTTGCTGGAGATCGGTCAAGAGAGTTCACAGACAAGGGAGATATTCTAACAATTCTAAGAAATGTCCCCGATGTTAACTTTAGTAAAATTAAAGAATATGCGGATATATTTAATGTATGGAACGAAATACTGGACATAAAAAACAGACTTTAACATTTGCTGCTTATTGCGGGCTTATTGAGGAGCTTCTTCGACTAACCCAGCGTCGTATTCCTCCCCGCAAACCCATTTCTCCAAAAAGTTTCAAACTCTAATCGTGGCAAAACCAATCCGCGCACCAAAGCCCTTAAAAGTCGGCGACACCATCGGAGTATTCACCCCCTCCAGTCCGGGCTACTCTTGGAATGAAGGACTCTTTGTTAACGGCATAAAAAATCTTGAGCGCGTTGGTTTTAAAGTCAAACTGGGCTCCCTCACGCATGCTCGCAAGTCTCAAGGTTATCGCTCTGGTACGCCCGAAGAGCGAGCACAAGAGTTTATGTCCTTAATCGAGGATCCTGAGGTTCAAGGGCTCGTATCAACTATTGGCGGAAACAACTCTTCCAGTTTGATTCCCTTTTTGGATTTCGAAAAAATACGTGAACACCGCAAAGTCATTTGTGGTTTTAGCGATGTCACCTCTTTGCATCTAGCCATCATGAAGTTCTCTGGGCTGCGAACAGTCTACGGCCCCAGCGTTATGTGCTGGTTTGGAGAGTGGCCCGACGGAGTTCCGGAAAGCACACAGTGGTTTCTGGATGCAGTCACTCTGCCAAACAAAGGATTTCGCAAAATCAATCCTCCACAGAGATGGAGTAATCACAAAAGGGATTGGTCTAATGGCGATTGGAAAAATCTGCCCCGCCATTGGCAGAACAATGAGGGCTGGAAAGTGCTTCATCCTGGCGTTGCTAGCGGAGAAATCTTAGCCTTGAACCTGAACACCCTTATGTCTGCTGCGGGAACACCTTACTGGCCTGACTTCCAAGATAAAATCTTACTTATCGAAGACATGGACGCCCCTTTAAGTCGTACCGAGCGTCACCTTCAGCAGCTAAAGTTCATCGGTGTATTTGAGAAAATAAAAGGTCTGATTATTGGAAAACCAGAGTTTTATAATCAAGAAGGCGCTTCGTTTACCTATGAAGATTTGTTTAAAGAGATTCTTGGACCTCGACCTTATCCCGTCATTTCCAATTTTGACTGCAGCCATACGGTTCCAATGATCTCCATTACGCAGTTATCGCCAGTTGAAATATCCGCTTTTGATATAACTGAAGTCGAATTCTCAATTTGTAGTGATTTGTAGTTTAGGCGGCAGCTACCAAAGCATAGTCATATCTTTTCACAAATGAACGAAACTTGCATAATCAATAAACCGGCCCCCCACTTTCAGATCTTCAAGACGCTTCATTTAATAAAGTTAATACTTGCTCGCTCCGTACAGTTGATTTGCCTTGCTGGTCGCCAGGCTCAGATCCACTGCAGGGCTTCGCCCCGCAGAATTACGGGACGAACACGCACCGAAACCCGATGTCCGTGTTCGGGATCGACGGCGCAAAGAACAGATTGACTGCAAATACGCCCACGTACGCGCCGTTGCTCCAGTTACCACCACGAAGGACGGCCCCGTTGGACGTACCATAGGCTTGTCCAATACCCTGATTAGACTTCAAGTTTCCATCTGCCGGACCAAATAGGCCTTTATTCGTTACTGACAATCCGAAGATCTCCTGCCAAGCTGCGCTGATTGCCGGATTCACACCGAGGTCCGCGTAATTGTCGCGAGTCCACTCCCAGACATTTCCTGAGAAATCCCAGATCTCTTTTCCATTTGTAAGGGTGTGAGTTCTTCGATAAAGATGCGTTCCCGTTGAACTACAAGCATTCGCACCCGTGTTGTAAAGACATGCAGGACCCGTGCTTGAAGCTACGGCACTATTTGTCCAGCCATCGTAGGCACCAGCACTGTCAGGATAAGCTCCACTGTTAGCTGCCCAGCCTCTAGCAAGCTTTCCGTTTCCGACGGCACCACCTGACCAATTGGACGGAACTTGCTCGATGTTTCTGGCGATCGTTTGCCATTGGTTATTTGAAATCAAATCGTACTTACCACCTAAATTGGTACATTGTGTTCTTGAGTCATCCCTATTGATGCTGACCCAAGGATTTCCTGCAGGTTCTGATTTGGCACCAGAATTACTTTTCATTTCATACTGAGCCACGCAGAAGTCTTGCGTCGTGTATCCCGCTAAAGCTGGAACTAAAATATAGTTCGTTGGACATGGATCATCAATCGTTGTCCAAGCGGCTGAGGCAATGTCACCGATATTGCCAAGGGCGTCCTCGGCACGAACTTCCACTGTGTAGTTCGTATTAAATGTCAAACTGAGTCCACTGATATCTGCCCCGCTGACATGATCAGCCCAAGCCTTGACGATGCTGCTATCTGAAGTTTTCTTGATTTGCACTTGGTGTTTAGCGATAGCACTTCCACCCACATCTGTCGCTGCGGTGTAAGTGATCGTTGGAGAGTTTGTGAAATTATTCGGTACAGAACCGAGTACCAACGATGTTGGCGCATTGGGACCTGTGTTATCAACCAAGTAACTTGCAGATGGGCCTGCTGCGGGTGCAGCATCCCCGGTTGTAGAGTTCGCAGTTCCTGGTGCAATCGTGATATAAACAGAACCTGTTCCCGTACAACCATTCACCGTCACTGTGCGGGTTGTTCCGCCACCAGCAACTCCCGTCACCGAGCATCCTGCGGTGGCTGTTCCGGCAATGGTCACATGGGCGGGAGTTAAGTTAATTGTGCCGGTATCCACCCCTGAACCGTAAGTCACATCAAAAGTGACAGGGCCGGATTTAACAATGGCACTGCTCGGCGCACCAAGAATCAAAGAAGCTATCACACCTTGAGATATTTGAGTCCAGTCCGTGCCGTTACAATATTCCATTTTCTTTTTGGTAGAGTTGTAGCGCAACGACCCTTCCGTTGTTCCGTTACAAGCGGCGCTGGAGTTTGCTACTTTGATTCGGTCGGCACTAACCACACCTGAAGCAGTCATATTTGTTGAGGCTAAATCCGCGCTGGTCGTGATATTTCCTGATGCCGTGATTGTATTGAAAATGGCATTATCAATAAAGGTCTTCACGCCTTTTATTGACTGCGCAACTTGATTAATAATTCCATCCGTCGTGCCACTTGCCACCGGTAACTTGCCGCTGCTGATCGTTCCTGAGATCTTTGCGTCTGTCACCGCGCCATTTTCAATATGACCTGTTTTAATAATATCCGTCGCTAAATCCGTTGAGGCAAGTGGTGCGCAGGAATACGTCGCAAGGGTTGATTTCACCACACCCACACAAGGAGAAAGCACCAAGGGTTCTGCAACACCGGTCGCACCTGTCATCACTAAACCGTTCGCAATAAAGCTCGGTGTGTGACTGGCGATTTGTTCACTGGAAAGGACCCCGGTCATTTGATTCCAACCCAAGCTAGGAATATCGCTTGCGGTTAAAGCCCTAAAACCCGGCACAGCAGCTCCACCACTGGATGGCCCTGCAAAGACGACGTTCGCATTTTGATTGGTAAAAGTTGCACTGACTTTACCGTTGGCCGTGATGTCAGCACCATTTGTAAATACACTTGCAGGCAAATTGATTCCTACTTGAGTCAGTCCACCACCGCCAGCTGCTGTTTCCCAACTGACATTCGTGCCATCAGTTTTCAGATATTTCCCACCATTTCCAGTTTGAGTCGGCAATAAAGAATTCACGCCACCAGCAATACTGTTGGCTGTGGTCGCTGTGGCGGCGTTCCCGGTGATGTTGACACCCAGGTTATTCCCCGCACCATTGGTATTTCCCAACAACGAATTCAGTTTGGTGTAGTTGTTCAATATCGCATCTAAGTTCGTATATCTTTCAAAGATACTTTCGACATTATCTTGAGTTACACCTTTGGCATTGTTGACATTCACAAAGTCCGTATCGGTCTTACTGTTCAACATTTCAGAATTCACGGCAAAGGCCACCGCACGCATATTGAAATCCGCGACAACATCATCACCTTGAATATTCAAACGAACCCGTAATACCCGGCGATCGACGTTGGAAGGAATATATGTCTGGTTACTAGCGACGACATTATTATGAATATCAACGCATTTGAGCCCTGTTCTTTGTTTCCTATTATCCATCACTTCAGGAATCGACAAAACCGGTGAGGGATTTTTCCCCAAGGGAGTGGTGGCACTCGCGTCCCCGATGACCAAATTCAAATATCCGTTAGAGACATTTTTGCTGGAATGCTCTTCTTCCCTGAGAACACATTTCGTCACAGGGTCTAAAATCTGCAAAGTCACCGTCAAACCGATGGCGCTGGGGTAAGTCCCATCAGGCTTTTTAATCACCGCCTGAAAGTTAATACCTTTATGTTGAGCCCTTACAAAGCCCGGCAATGAAAACATGAGTAACGCAAGTATGCACATGAATGCCTTACTCATAAAAGACTCCTTCAAGCTGCCATTGATTGCCATTTAAACTTTTTGTTTTTTCTGAGATTTCGCCGAAGACGGCTTTGACTTCATAGCCGGGCTTGCCACCATAGGTGGTTACGACCTCACCGTAAATGAAATCAGGCTCTTTGCGTTCTTGAATTTCAAATTCTGGATTGAGCAAACGCACATTGGTAATTTGCGCCTCCAGAGAACACGCAGAAAGACCCAAGGTAACCAAGATATAAAGAAAAAAAATTTGTTTTTTATTATTTAAAGCGAAGCTATGGCTTGAGTTGATGATCCGCTGACTATAGGTTACTAAACAACTCAGCGTTGTCAGCAAGTTTGCTTCGCTCATTTAATTCACTCCAACTTTTTCTTTCTGTCAAACTCTTCGGCGATTTAAGTAAACAACTTTAAAACTACACATAAGATCTCGCATTTCTCAATTTGGCTGACTCAGACTGAGACTCATTCATTGGGAAAATAGGGTACCTCGACGATGACCCCTAAATCCATATCGTCCTGTTACAGACACAACCAAAGTTCGGATAGCATCAATTGTCTTTCCCTTTCGGCCCAATACTTTTGCAATGTTGTGTCTTCCACAAGATATCGAGAATATCGTGGTTCGCTCACCGTGAATCACTGAAATTTTAATATCCTTAGAGTCTTCGACCATCATCTTTAAAAAGTCCTCGATCCTTTGCTTCAGATCTTCACTTACTTGCTCTTTACTTGAAACATCGGAAATGCGCGAAGTGGGATTCGCACCAAGCCTTGTTCTTCTGATGACATTCCTTACTGGCTGTGCAGGAACCCAGTTTTTCTTGCGACAACTTGAATCAACCAAAGGACTTCGTCGAGGAAATGCAGCTCAAATCGAAGATGCTTCATCTCAGCTGCGCACGGACTCTATATTACAAGATGGACATAGCGGCAGATATGATATTAACTTAAATTATAACACACCTCATGAGGACAAATGAAAAAGGCGCAGCTTGGTATTTTCCTTTTTATATTGGCTCTTGGAGCAATCATCTTACAGGAAAGATCTTGGCAACAAACTCTCGAGCCACTTTCCACCGACATCAAACCTATTGAACGAAATGACATGTTAGACGCCGCCGATATTCAAGTGGGCCGGGAAATCTCGCACAACTGCACCGCTTGTCACAGCTTCAGCAAAGACGGTCCGAATAAAACAGGCCCCAACCTGTTTGGTATTGTCGGAGCCAAAATCGCTAGAAGAAAAGATTTTGAATATTCCGATGCGCTCATGGCTTTAAGAGGAAAAACTTGGAGCATCGCTGAACTTGATCATTGGCTTAAAGAACCTGATATTTACGTCCCAGGCACTAAGATGAGTTCCGGGGGTATCGCGGACCCTCAAGACCGTATGGACCTTATCGCCTATCTTATGACTCTTAAATAAGATCCATGTCCTTTAAGAAAACTAATTTTCCATGCCTTTCAATTTTGGATATGAAAGCACACGTACATTATTTGCTATGTAGCCATCCGAGCTACTATCCAAAACCAGATTGTACACTGTGATAGGAGCTTGGTGACTATCGATTTTTTCAACAGTCATAAAGAGACCGTCAGCACCCATGATTTTATCCCCAATACGGATATCACTCGCCATCACCGCACGACCACTCGCCAAGACTATTTTGTGCTTCGGAGTGATGCGAAGATCATTGATTTTAATGATCTCCTGTTTTTTCGTCACGGCCGTGGCTATCACTTTAGCCTTTTTCAAGATGCTATTACGGGTGTTTTTACCGTCGAAGGCCATGACCATTTCTCCGGCTTTGATTTTGGCAATCGCTTTTTGTGTTCCGTCCGCCATGGTAATTTTCGTGTCAGCGGACAAGCAGAAGACGTGACCACCCGAGGAGTTTTCCGATGGGCACTCAGCCGCTTTTTTATTAAAGCAGGCCGCAGAGAAATAACATTTTGAAGCGGCAAATCTCGGATTTACTAAAACCTCGCCGTCAACGGCCTCATTGGTAAAGTTCACTCTTTTATCATCAGGATCTGTCGCACCCGAGCAAGAGCCGCACGAGTTAAGTGTGCCATTTTCAAGTTGGCAATAGCGCATGGCTGTAATCATTTTAGTCTGATTACAGGCTGGTCTTTTCGTAAGGTCACCGCAGCTTAACATCCCCGTCCATGTTTCAGTGCCCTGAACAGCATTACCCGCAGCGGCCACCTCTCCGCTTTTTGCAGCCAAGGCGTTTTTCTGATAAGAGGCACTACATCTTCTGATTTTCACTCCACCGGTTTTTCCATCGGCAGCGGCCGCGACAAATGACTGAAACTCGGCCTCGGTGTTCGTTGGAATAAAGACCTTTTGTTCATCCGTCACCGGATAAGATATCACCGCGCAAGGAGCCGAGTCGCCACTAATAATAAGATCGTATGGCATCTTCACAAAAGACATGGTTCCGGGCTCCATCAAAATTCCCGTTCCTTTTGAGGTGTCCACATTTCCCGTGGCTGCATCGATACCTAAATACTCACCTGCGGTGGGCGCATTTTCAGTACTCAATACCGGTCCGGAGACACGTTTCCCTTTTGCATCAAACACCGGCTTTTTAGACCCGTCATAGTTGGCTTTTATGATCGCAGGAAGTCCAACCAAACTTTTTGAGCGGTCATTATAAATAGCAATGGGATTGCGGGAATCTTTGAAAGAAAGAAACCCGTTACGAGACCCATCTCCACCGATATCAACATCGCTGCCGGTTCCAGGAACGGGCTTCGACTTATCCGGTTTTCCATTCTCTCCAATGTCGTACAATCGAGCCGTATCAAACTCGATATGATTTTCGTCATGAGGATCTTCATCAGGACTATACAAATTCACAAAAGTATAAACTTTTCCCGCAGGATCATTTGCCTGGTATTGAAGATATTGGATGCATGGCATGTCCGGTTTGCTACCAGTACCGGACTGTGTTACGGGAACGGATGTTCTTTCTTGAATATCACAGTAGTCGTCCGCCCGCTGAATCATTAAAACCGGGTTTTCGTTGATGTATTTTCCTTTTAGGTAAAGGCTTGCTCCGCCTGCTGTTCTTCTGTCTTTGATATTTTCCAGATATTGATCGGCAGTCAGAACCGCCCAACTTTTTACGTAGCCTGACCACTTAATAGGATAATCGTTGTAGTTAAAAGAATTCCCCTTCGCATCTGAGAAGGCCGTCTGCGGTCCCACCCAGTAAACCGGCAAATTACAACCTGCATTTCCGGTAGGATCGCAAATACCACCATATCCTCCTGTTAAGCCCATAACAGGACACGTATCAAAAGTTTCAACGAGACCGCCCGCTGATACTTTGTTGTAACCGGAATCATAAGGAGCCCCAGGGCGATACAAACTCAAATCAAAGAAATTAGAGGGATCAATAATAATGAAGTTTGATAAATCGGCTTTGGGATCTGTGTTGGTGAAAATATAACTTTTAATCCTTGCAAGATTTGGATCCGGAGCCGCGTGTACGGTGACCACAGGATATCCTGGGACCGCGTCATCAAGAGAGGTCGCAAGCCCAGGCCGATGAGACGTGATGGGAGTATAGTTATAAGTCTTGCAGGATTCCGTGATAAGAGCTTTAACACTGCACTCACATTTGGAAACCGGCGTAACCGCTCTGGCAGTACAACTTTCTTCAGTTGTTGGACTGTTCACGCAGGATGATTTGTCTTTGACAGTTAAAATAGGATTCGCCCAACGAGTACATTCCGACTGTTGCGTACCTTGATCAATGTAATCACCGGAAGGCGGAGTTGGTGAGTTTTTTACCGGCTCACCTTTTCCGGTAATTCTCTGAACGCGATAATAGGTCGAGGGAATCTGCGCCCCTTTTCCACCAAGGTCATTCACTTCCTCAGTCGAATATACATGTGTGACCGGATACATATAGCCAGGGTTTTCCCCGGGTACCATCGATGCACCTGTTGAGTCGTCAATGCAACCATGCATATCGCGGATATTATTACAGCCATTGGTGACTTGCTGCTGACATCCATGAGGTTGGCCATTGTCTGAAGAGCGTTCATCGTTGGCTCTTCTGTCCCATAGAGGAAGATGAATCATCGTTCTTAAACTGGGATTCGCATAAGCGTCTTCATCCGGCATTTTATTCAGTTTTCCGATACAGACATTCGTACGTGTATAATCCGAGTTGTTCCTATAGGACCAATTCGGAACTTTTTTAGACATACAGTTCAAAACGGAATTCTTAATATCAAATTTAATACCATTAGCTACGAGCCTCACGCCGGCGGGGCTCAAAACACTATTGATGACATCTCTAAATGGGACGCGTCCCGTTTGATCCAAGCTTGTATTAATTCGCGACGTACAAAACTCTCCCTGAGGGCAATCCACAAATCCCCTAATAGATGTTGGAGCCCCGGGATCAACCAGACCATCGGCAAATGAGTTCATATGAAGAGTACCCCAAGAATCCTGCCAATCAAAATTGGTGGCTCCAGCACCTCTGCTTGGATAATTTCGCGGAGTCGCCGACTGTTGCGCGCTAACGCTATTGGGTATGAGAGAAAGGGTTGCAGCTACCATTAGAAATAAAATATGGCTCGTCATCTTAATTCCCCCATAACGCACTTAGGATCTAAAGAACTTAATCCACTTAACTTCATGGAACTATAATATCGAAGCTAAAGATCCCTCTTCCTTATTATAATCAAACTCACATACGAACTAAACAGTATTTACGGATTGTATATATCTAAGACAGTTTGATTTAAAAGCTATTCAACAAGCTGTCTCTTAATTTCTTCAATTTCATCCTGTTGCCTCTGAATAATCTTTTGTCGCTCTTTAATGGCTTCAACCATGGGAGCCAACAGGTTCTCGTAGGCCACAGTCTTCGTTCCCGTCACAGGGTCGGTTCTCACAGCTTCAGGAAATACTTTTTCGACTTCCTGAGCAAGCAAACCCAGTTGATCCGCATCTCTATTGTAAAAATCTTTTTTCCAGTTATACCGAACTCCGTGAAGCTTCAAAACTCTTTCAAGAGGACTGGCAATCTCTCGTACATTTTGCTTAAGTCTTGCATCTGATCTCTCTCTAAATAAATTACTCTTAAACTCACCCTTTACATCCAAAGATGCTGTGACGTTTTCCGAGGTCTTCAAACCAATGCCCACACTTCCGGCCAAGTAAGCCACATTTGAAATAACATCCGTCGTCACCCAGAAGTTTATATTTTGTGAGGCACAACCGATGATCTTATTAGATTCATCCACAGTTATTAAAACATCAAAGACTTTGGATAACTCAGCTCCGCCAACCGCCATGCCTGCATTGTTGCCGCGATTGACTGTCAGATTCATGCGGGCCAGCCACTGTCTTGTTCCTTCTCCCGGCAAAGCCCCTGTTAGCTCAAGCTTTGAGATGCTCAAAGCATTTCCATATTTACCGGGTTCGATTTTTTTCCCGCCGATATCCAACGAAAGAGGCAGGGGATAAGCTCCTAATTGAACGGCACCGGCCCCCCCGAAAGCTTTCAAACAGTTGCTAGTATTATTCAACGTCGCTTGTATTGTATTGACCAAAGAGTTGAAGTCGCTCTTGGCCGCGACACTTCGCGACTCTTTGACCGTGTTTACGATCATAGTGCCAAGGCTCGCGCCGACGATAGCCACTACTCCTGTAACAATGAGGACTTGTATAAGAGAAGATCCCCGCTGATTGTGAGTTCCAAATATTTTTTTCATAAAAATCAGCGTCTCTGAGATTGTTTACTCTTAAGTACGTTTTTGATCTCAGCAATTTCTCGTTGCTGTTGATCGATAATTTTCTGCTGATCCTTCATCGCCTCTATCAAAGGCGCGATCAAATTGCCGTAAGCCACAGATTTTATATCCGTGGCCGGATGAGTGGAAACCGCTTCCGGAAATACGCGCTCCACTTCCTGAGCAATAAATCCAAGTTGGTCAGTTCCCTTATCCATGTGGTCCTGATTTTTCCAATCAAATACGACGCCACGAAGTTTTAAAGTACGTTCCAAAGGGTCCGGAATTTCACGAATGTTCTCTTTAAGTCGCAAATCTGATCTATACATATAAGACGTGGCCACCACAATCCCATTCACATCAAGAAGTGAGGTTGGAGTGTCTGTACCAATACCTACATTTCCGCCTGGATAAGTGATGTTGTTTCTATTTGCAGTTGTGGGAACCCAATAATCACTGTACTGACCAGCGCACGCGACGACTTTGTTTGTCGCATCGACCGTCATAATAAGATTAAAGGTATGAGCCAATGTATTCCCACCTACCGCTGTCGTATTTCCCGTCCCTCGATCAATCACCAGACTTAGAGGTACGACCCATTGATTAAGTCCGCCCGCTGGAGTTTTTCCCGTTAATTCAAAATGCGTGATATTAAATAGGTTTCCATACTTCCCAACCTGAACCTTGGCCCCACCGATATCCACCGAAATAGCTTGTGGAAGAGTTGTGAGATCAAGACTGGCCTTTCCTCCAAAAGCCGCAAGACAGCTACTAGAGTTATTTAATACACCCTGCAAAGTCGTTACTAATGAATTGAAATCACTCTTCGCCGAAACACTTTTAGTTTCGCGGCTTAAATTCAACATCATAGTGGCCACACCGACGCTGACCAGAACTAAGATTCCCACTGTCACAAGGACTTCAACAAGAGAAAAGCCCGACTGCCGCTTGCGATCCACTTGGTTAAAACGTCCCATATTCATAGATGATTCTCCCTAGCTATAGGCATAAGGTATCGTCTCATCGCAATAACCGTCAATATCTCGCATTTTTACTAGCTCTTCATATTGATTGCTAATGCCTGGTGGGTTTACATTTGAATCTCAAACCAAGTAAGGGAGTTCAATGTGAAGGCTTTTTTTCTAATGACCATTTTGTTTACGACATTTAATACGTTCGCGGCCACTCTTGAATTCACGGACTTGAGCCTCTCACAAGGATTTGAATTTAATGAATCAGGACGAGAGAATTTTGGACATTTAACGAGCCTGCAAGTCGACTCCATCACATTCCCGGCAGACCTCACAGGCGTCAACCCGCTTTCAAAAAAAAGATCCAGCATCGTAGGCGCTATTTCCAGCTATAGCTGGACTACAGGTCTGAAAGCCCCCATGAATTTATCTTTTAATCTTTCCGCTGCAAATGTCAGCCTTTTAAGAAGTACTTTGAAGCGCGGTTCCGTCCACCCCAAGGTCGTACTTAATTTTCAGATATATGCGTACAACGAGACTACGAAATCTTATTATATGAAATTTAAAACCTTTACCTTCACCCAAGGGGGCATCTTAAATAAAATTGGTAAGGATATGCCCTCCATGAAAGCCGTCAGCCTGCCGATCGAAGGCTCACTCAAAAAACTTGATGGCAACTCCCCATTAAAAATCGCCGACAATCCAAGTTCAGCAGTCACTCGCTTTAAGAACTATACAGTTCAAATAGAGCTTTCACCCATCGGCACTGAAGAACAAAACCTTATTCTTGCGGAAAATCCCGATATAAATAAAAAGTTGTCTTGGGGAGTTCGGGAGAATTGAAAATCAATCTCCTTACCCAAACTGGATGTGACATTTGGTAGACCTAGCGCTCAGCTGCTTCTTCGCCTTTTAAACCTTTGGATTGTTCTATTTCATCTTACAGTATTAAGACCTCGTTATCGTGGAGATCCTGCGTCTACCATGGATCGACTATGTCACTGACACAGCGAACAACAAAGTTTACAAATGAACTACAAAAAAGACTAGCACTTTCGGTTACCGCACAAAAACAAGGTGAGCACTTCTGAATCCTTCATTAGGATAAAACCTTCTTGATTGACCAACAGCTTACCAAGGATGGCACGATGAAAACAGGACCAGGATCGTTAAACAAAGACGAACAGGAAGTGGTGATTAGCTATGAAGGCCTTCGTCTGAATGGCATTCTGTCAATTCCCAAAAATGCCAAGGGCCTTGTCATCTTCGCACATGGCAGCGGCAGCAGCCGTTGGAGCTCCAGAAATAATTTTGTCGCTCGCGAGTTGCGCAAAGCAGGCCTGGCAACCTTGCTCATGGATCTACTCACACCCGATGAAGAAAATGATCGAGCGGAAGTCTTTAATATTGAATCTTTGGCACAACGTTTGATCGTTGCTAAAAACTGGCTCCAGACGCAAAAAGCCACACGCTCGCTGCTAGTAGGATATTTTGGCGCAAGCACGGGGGCCGGAGCCGCTTTGGTTGCGGCAGCTCGAGAACCCAAAAATATTTTTGCCGTCGTTTCTCGCGGAGGACGTCCTGACTTGGCAGATCGGGAACTTAGAAATGTCAAAGCACCCACCCTTTTAATTGTGGGTGGTGATGACGATGTGGTGATTGACCTAAACCGCCAAGCATATTCTGAATTGCCCAGCCAAAAGAAAATTGAAATTATTCCCGGAGCCACACATTTGTTTGAAGAACCCGGCACACTGGAACAAGTCGCGGCGCTGGCCACGCGCTGGTTTAACAACTATCTGATAAGTTCTGCGACCACTCAAGATTTCAGACCAAGCCCTTGAGCAAGCAGTGGCGCACAGGAAATAACTTTTAATTTGGGGAATTCTTTAAATAAGGGCCGACGCAACGTGGGATTGGAATCTGTGACCCACAGCTCATTGATCAGGGAGGAATTTAACAATGCCTCCCTGTTTTCCGAAAACAAACCATGAGTCGCAATGACTGTCACCGTGCGCGCGCCCTTCTTACGAACCGCTTCCACCGCCCGCAAAACTGTTTTGCCTGTGCTAATCATATCATCATAAATAATAATATCAGCCTCATGAACATTTCCCACCAAGGCCTGTCCTTGCAAACCCTCTTTTTCTCGATATTTTTCAACAAATGCCATGGCGACAGGTTTTGCTAAAGCCCCTTGCAAAAGATGACGGAATTTTTCGGCCCGCTTGATTCCACCAATATCTGGCGACAGGACCACTAGTGAACCCGTCGCACCTTTTGATTTTATGACGTCACAAAATAAGGGGGCCGCTTCAAGATTTACGCTGGAGCAGCGAAAGGCATTTTGATAGGCCGCCAAGTTGTGAACATCCAAGGTGATTATTTTTTCAATTCCGGCCGCTTCATAAAGAATTGCGAGATGTTTTAAAGTCAGCGGATCTTGAAAGTCCTTTTTTTGATCTGATCGCGAATAAGACAAATAAGGCAGGATGGCGGTGATCGAACCCGCGCCCTCATCCTTAAGTTGACTGATAAACAACAGCAGCTCGCAGATTTTATCATTGGGAGTTTGCTCGGGCTCAAAAGCCATGGAATGCAGTATCACGACGTCTTGTGAAGAAACCGCTTCCATCGGCTTAATTTTTATCTCCCCATCGGGAAATCTTTCCTCTTTGATCTTTTCAAGCTCCAAGCCCAGATATTTACAAAGCTCCAGAGCCAAGATCTGGCCGCTGCCAAAGCTGTAAATCCTAGGGATGGGCTTCTTGAGAACGCCTTGATTGTTTGACATTTTTTAGGATCTCCATCACATCATCATCAGTGACCTCTTTGAATTCCTCGAAAAACTGGCTGACGGCATAGAAGTACTCAGGCTCTTCCAGGACGATGAACTCATCCACCAAGCTGCGCATCTTGGCCGAAGTCGACTCAGGTACAACCCCTGCCGCAAGGACTATTTTCTTCGGATGCTGCGAACGAATCTCATTGATCGCTCCAAGGGCCGTGGCCCCGGTGGCGATGCCGTCATCCACAACGATGACGATCCGATCTTTACAGTTCAGCTCCGGCAACTGAAATTGTGCTTTTCGTCTTTTCAAAACTTCCAGTTGCTTTTTGGCGGCAGCTTGAACATAGGAATCTGGAATGCTGTATTCCTTAATCAAAGACAGGGGATAGATTTTTCCTGACAAACCCACAGACCCAATCGCCAATTCCGGCTGATTGGGTGCGGGAATTTTATGAATCAAAATAGCATTCAATTCGCCATTGAGCTCCTCGGCAATGATTCGGGCCATAGGCATCGCCCCCCGGGGAATCCCTAAAATCAAAGGGTTCTGATTTTTATATTTCATTAACTTTTTAAGAAGCAGGACCGCGACTTCTTCTCGATTCTTGAAAGCCATACAACCTCACAAACTTTCTTAAAAGCTTCACTGGCAAATTTGCGAAGCACGCCTCAACTGAATTCTAAAGACGAGTTTGTACTGGAGAAAGGACAGAATGAAATCTATTGCTTCTCAACAAGCATCTTTTTGACTGTTTAGCGGCAAATGCATCAACGGTAACTCAACAGTATTTTTGCTGGATCTAGTATTTCCAAGAATGATCCAGCCCAAAAAAAAGACTTTTGCAGAACAAGCCCGGGAAGCAACGAAGGCCGTTGTGAGAATTCATGTTCAGGGCTTTAGTGAGACTGATCCACGGGCTATTCTGGATCCGCGGTTTGTGGTTCCGGAAGAGTGGAGTGGTTCGGGCTTTTTTATCAATCTAAATGGTGAAGATGGCTATCTTTTAACCAACAGCCATGTAGCGCGGAATTCAGTGCGTCTGCAAATTCGCTCGATACTGACCAGTGATGAGCTTTTCAATGTTGAAGTGCTTGGGATCGTAGAAGACCTAGAGCCCGATGTAGCCCTGCTACGTTTAACGAATTCTGCGAAAAAAAGATTTCTGAAATATGCCGGTATTAAAAAAGTACCTGCTCTTAAATTAGGGTTCGCGGTGGAAGTTCGCAGAGGCGATGAAGTAAAAACCATTGGCTATCCATTGGGCGTCGACGAACCCCATTTTGCGGGTGGGGAAATTTCAAATTTTATCGCTGGGAGTGGCGACACCACCGAGCGCATGGTGACGGATGCGGCGATCAATCTTGGAAATAGTGGCGGGCCGGCATTAGGACGCGGAGGCTGGGTTATCGGAATCAACACGGCCATCATTGAAGGCGCTGAAAACTTCGGCTTTATCACCCCGATTCATTTGGCGAAGAATGTTCTCGATGTCTTTTCACGAAAAAGGAAAGCGGGACTGCCCCGGTTGGGCGTGCTGATTCAAAAGAACTCGGTTGCGAATGCTGCTATTCTGGGCACCACTAAGGAAGAAGGTGTCATTGTTCGCAAGGTTCTATCAGGCAGTCCTGCCGAAGCAATGGGTTTAAAGGCTCGTGATTTACTTCTGGCCATCAATAATCAAAGTCTTGATCGTCACGGCAATATTGTCGAAGAAAGTAAATCCCGTAAAAGAAATATCTATGATATTTTGCATGGAATTGCAGAAGGAAATCCGGTCACAGTCAAAGTGGTGCGAGCCGGGAAGATTCTGAAGTTCAAAAAGGAATTGTTCTGTTGGAATCCAGATGAAATTTCTCAGAAGCCGGTTTTGGTTGATCGAGAATTCATGTCCTTTGGAGGATTGATTTTGCAAGAGGTCTGTACCGACATTGTCTCGGCGTTAATTGCCTATGGGTACAATCGAGATGTCATCTTAAAAGACTTCTATATGGGGAACTCGAAGCTAGTAGTGACTCACCTATGTTCTGGAAGCCTGGCTGAGGAAATGGGCCTGTATGCTTCTGACTTCGTGGTTGCGGCTCAGGGGGAAAGAGCGCGTGATCTAAAGTCACTTTCTCTTGTTTTGCATGATGCAAAGAAAAACAGAGCGCAGCATATTTTGTTAGAATTTTCCTCGGGGTCCATCGGCAACTTCGAAATGAAACATCTAGCCCCCGGTGAATTGTTCATTCAAAGAATACAACCCACCCAACTTCAGATTTAACTAAAAAGACACTCTCCCCTGATGGGCCGAACCCGAGTCAGTGCTTCAAATCAATGAAGCTATGTCGTGGTGTCTTCAGGAAACTTTCTTGCGGAGGGTGTTCTGTTGACGTCCGTAAGAAGGATATGCCAAGGAACATCTCATTTCACAAAGGTGTTAACCGTCTTTTGCGAATATAACTTTCTACATAAGACACATTCTTTGATTGATGCTCATTCTTTTAGGGCTACCCTGCGGGTAGCTGAAAAAAGCTAACATCAAATAAAGGAGTTCACTGTGGCAACAGACAGACAACCAGATAAGCAATCAGTCAATAAAGAGGTGAAGCCCTTAAGTCCCTCCAGTCAGCGCCCGCCATCAAAATGGAAGGCCGTTGATGAAGCCTTTGCAGAAATGCGCCAAACCTTTGGCGCGATCCCTGAATTCGCCAAATACATGACGGAGGAGAGCATTCCCGGTATTTGGGCGGAAGTAAAGAATCTGTCTTTCAGTTCTAACACCGCTTTGGAGTCAAAACTTAAAAATCTTATTGGTATTAGTGTGGCCGCGCAGATTCCTTGCGAAATGTTGGGGTATTTTGAATATACGAGGAGCGTGAATAATGGGGCAACACCCCAGGAACAAGCTGAGGCCTGCGCCATGGCGGCCATAACCCGCCACTGGAGTACCGTCTTAAATGGCTCGCAAATGGAAAAAGACGCTTTCAAAAAAGAAGCTGAACAAATCATGTCCTATGTAAAACAAATGATGGATAAATCCGGAGGAAAGCCGCCTGCTGCCGAAGCATTTATGGTGAAGTTTTCCAACGCCGCAGAGACTTACAAAGACATTGAGAAGACCCTGGGGCTCATACCAAAATTTTTCCTGCTCTTTCCAGAAGAGGGAATTGCGGGCGCGTGGAGTGAGTTTAAAGCCGTGCAACTGAATCCGCACACTTCATTGGCGGCGAAGCAAAAGGAATTGATTGGAATCGCGGTGGCAGCTCAAATACCTTGCGACTACTGCATCACCTTTCACCGTCTTGCCGCCAAATTAAATGGCGCCACAGATCGTGAGATTCAAGAGGCCATCGCGATCGCGGCCTTGAGCCGACACTGGAGTGCTTTATTCCATGGCATGCAGTTGGATCTTGCAACCTTTAAGAAGGATGCAGATTTGATGTTAAACAAATCAGGTGAAAAACGTCTGACATCTTAAGAGGGGCGTCCGTCTGACTATCCTTATCTTTTTATTTCTAGGGGTTGCCATGGCGATCGAAGAACCAGAATACAAAGTCGAATCCATCGGTGCTCATTATGAAGTGCGGCAATACAAACCGCTGGTGGTTGCCGAAACGACAATCGAATCTGACTTCGAAAGCGCTGGCAACCAGGCATTTCGCATTCTGGCCGCCTACATTTTTGGCGCCAATAAGTCCAAAACAAAAATCGCAATGACAGCGCCCGTGAATCAACAGGCTGTTTCGGAAAAGATTGAAATGACAGCACCAGTGACTCAGACCAGAAATGCCACTGGTTTTCTAGTGCAGTTTACGATGCCCAAGAAGTACTCTCTGGCAACTTTGCCTGAGCCCGATGATTCGAGGGTTCATTTACGGCAATTACCGGCGCGCAAAGTGGCGGTGTATACCTACTCCGGATCGTGGTCAGAATCGCGCTATCAAGAGAAGCTCAAGATCCTGCAAGAGTCGTTAAAAAAAGCGGGCCTAGAGACCGCTGGCGAGCCTGTCCTTGCCCGGTATAACTCTCCGTTTCAGCTGTGGTTTTTACGCCGAAATGAGATTTGGATAGAAATTAAGTCCAAGTAAAGATCGATTTCCCACCGAACGA
Source organism: Bdellovibrio sp. ArHS (assembly GCF_000786105.1). Lineage (NCBI taxonomy): Bacteria > Pseudomonadati > Bdellovibrionota > Bdellovibrionia > Bdellovibrionales > Pseudobdellovibrionaceae > Bdellovibrio > Bdellovibrio sp. ArHS. The sequence goes on along the minus strand of NZ_JTEV01000016.1, from coordinate 9,209 downwards.
GATTTTTCCTATCCCAAAGGCATTTGTCATAAGTTCAAAAGGATATTTCTAATTGATTTTTGGCATTTGTTCATGGCAATATGAACTAAATAAAAAACCAAATTCTTAAAAGAAGATAAAGAATGAGCGTTCCAACTTCGCACACAGAGATCAATAAGCTACGGGACCTGTCAGAGTCGATCGGCGACTTTATCCGTTACTGGGGCTTCCGCAGAATTCATGGGCAAATCTGGACGCAAGTATTTCTATCGAAATCCAGTCTTAGCGGTGCTGAACTGACCCAAAGACTGGGAGTTTCTAAAGCTCTTATTAGCCCAGCTCTTTCCGAATTAGAATCCTATGGGCTTATTCTAATGCATGAAGATGGCAGAAAAACAAAACGCTACTCAGCTGCTCCGAATGTCATTCAAGTGATTAAAGATATACTTAAAGAGCGCGAAGCAAAAATCATTGCCAATACAAAAGACCAATTCGAGGAACTCGCCAAAGTCTCGCAAAAAAGAGGCGATCAAGTCTCGCTAGTCGAAACAGAAAAACTCAAAGAGTTAGGCGATATGATCACTCTGGCGCAATTTGCTCTTAACTTCATATTAAGCCAAAGCGATGAGGATTCTCTGGCCTGCTGGACTGAGGAAGCCCTAAAAAATCTAAGTGAATAGCAAGAAGTGCAGCATGTCGCCTTTTTATGACTCTATTATAATTGGAGCGGGCATATCAGGCCTGACTCTTGCCTCCAGAATAAGAAGCCAAAACAAAAGCTTTCTTATCTTGGAGAAATCTGCGGGTGTAGGCGGAAGAATGGCCACACGCCGAGGTGCACATTGCACCTATGATCACGGCGCCCAGTTTATCGACCTAAAAAAAGATGAAGACAATCCATGGAAAGAAACTTTAAAAATCGAGGAGCAAGGAAAACTGTGGTTTTCTTCGTCCCAAAGTGATTATATCGTTTTTCCGAAAGGCATGACGCAATTTCCAAAATCGTTGGCAAGCACTATGAATGTGAAACTCAACGAAAAAGTCATACGCATCGATATGCATGATAGCTTCTATGTTCTGACAACCGAACAGGGAGCAACCTACCATACCAAAGAGCTTTTTATAACCTGTCCCCTACCGCAATCACTATCGCTTCTAAAAGATTCTCAAATCCCCTACCCAATAGAACTTGATGAGATTCGTTATGCATCGGCACTCGTGGGACTTTTGGAAATCCAGACGAATGACAAAAGATTGTACAGCATCAATCACCTGCAGAATGTTTCTGATGAAATCCACGCCATCAGCAACCAGTGGTCAAAAGGAGTCAGTCAAAATCTTGCCTTTACGGTCACTATGCAACCGGCCTGGAGTGAAAAGTATTTTGCGCAAGAAGAATCCGAAACACAATTGAAGATTTTGACCGCCTTTCAAAATGCGCTGACCCCTATCAGCTCGCGCGATTCGTATATCATTTCCTGTTCGCAGCTTAAAAAATGGAGATATAGCCAGCCTCTACAGACACATAGTTCGGCCTTTGTAGCTGTGACAGAAAATATCTATCTCTTAGGCGATGCTTTTGGATATGGCGGCATAAAAGGAGCTATTCATTCAGCCTACTCGGTCCCTCTTTACGAATAGGCTTAGCACGCCAGCGCCCTCATCACCGAAACTTTAGTTTTGCTTGCTACTTCTTAGAATGAAAACATCGATCTATTTTTCAATCGACTTAAAAAACGCTGCAAAATCGTTAATCATTTTTGCCGCTTGGGCCCCATCAAAGAAGCGGTGATCGAAGGTAACACCAAGATGCATAATCTCACGGATCTCGATCTTCCCTTCCACCACGACGGGCTCTTGGGAAATTTGGCCAATTGAAATTAAAAGACCGGCCCGAGTCAAAGGTACCAACGGAACCAAAGCCTTTTTAATTCCCAAGGAACCCACATTCGTCACAATGACGGATCCAAAAGGATCCTGGGGCAAACGAGCAAAAGACAAGTTCAAGTTAAGATCGTGAGTTAAGAAGTCAAAAACTCTTAAAAACATTTTCGTTAAAAAATGCGGCAACTTATAGAGCAACCGCAAAGCAAAACCCAAATGAGGATCTTCCTTGCGTCGAACTAGCCCCACATTCTGTGTGAGTTGTCTTTCGATATCCACGATACTCATTCGATCGACATCGCGAAGAGTTGTGAATGACAGATCATCCCCGCCCTCTTGGGGGATGTTCACCATGACCGAAATACTGACACTCTTACGAAGATAAAGCCGTCCGAATCGCATCATGAAATTAAGCTCTTTGTGCTTTTTCATAACTTCACTTAAGCCCTTGATAACCAAAGAGGTCGGCGAAGACGAAAACTTCAGGCGCGTCACATCGAGTTCGAGAAATCCATAAACAGACGGATCCCCACCTCCGCCCCAAAGCGATAGAGCTACTTTTCTAAAAATTGAGATCTTGTCGATCTTTGTGAACATCATAAATTCTTCCTACAAAACCGTCTTGATCAGCTGATATCGCCATGCCTTACTTCTTCTGATCAAACAACACTTCACAATAGGGGCTGTCGGAACAGTTTTTTCGCGGCAGCAACGGGCGAATTTTTGCGAACAAGAAGTATCCCGTTTGGAGAAGCCTCTTTACGGGCTTAAAGGAAGCCACGGAAGCAACCTTTTTTAAACTATTCAGTTGAGTCCAAATCATGATAAATGCGTCGACGCCCAGATAAACTTGGCCATCTTTATCTTTAACATGAAGACTCTGATGAATCTTATGAGGATCTAAACCTTCCGTCGCAGCGTTGAAGTCGGAAGAGGTGATGTCGACAAACCATATATTGTTAGCGCCCTTCATCTTTTTATAGTGCTCGATCTCTCGCGAACAGAGATGACAGAGACCATCGTAATAGACCGCAATTTCATATTGAGACATATCTCTTGCCTTTTGCATCTTGACCTCCGCATTAGTTCATAGTAGTATGAACTAATGCGGAGGTCAACTTATACTCGCCTCTCGTACATCGGAGATGACAATGGGATCTGTTCTTAGCAATCGTTTTAAACGAACGCTTGAGCTTACCAAAATGGCGACGAAAATCGGGTTCCAGGAACTCACATCCGGGGATCTTCAATCCAGAATAGAACAGGCTAAGATTCTTACTGAAAGCCTCGGGCATTTACGAGGGGCCGCGATGAAAGCGGGCCAACTGCTAAGCCTCGACTTACATGACTATTTTCCGCCGGAAGCGATACAAATCCTATCGGAACTGCAAAATCAGGTTCGGGAAAATCCAGAGCTCGATTTGATACAAACACTTAAAAAAGAGCTGAGTAAAGACCAACTTTCAGAACTGAGTGAAATCCAGTACCGACCGTTCGCAGCCGCCAGCATGGGACAAGTTCATAAGGCCAGAGCGGCCGACAAGCCGATTGTTATCAAGGCTCAATATCCTCATTTGGAACAATCCATTGAAAATGATCTTGCTACTTTAAAGAAAATCATCTCTGCCTTCTGCTTTTTGACGGGCAGAAATATGAATCTCGATTACTTGTTTACGGAAATTGAAGAAACCCTTCTTCTCGAAACAGACTACCTCAAGGAAGCCGAAGCGCTCTCGAGCTTTCGTAAATTGTTTGACTCACATACGTGGAGACATGCCAAAATTAGCACCCCCGCTCCCCTGCCCCATCTTAGTACCAGAAAAGTTCTTTGCCTGACTTACGAACCGGGACTCACGTTCAAAGAATGGATTGATACACGTCCTAACAAGCAAAAACGTGAACTCATCGCAAAGTCGCTGTTGGATCTATATGTCATGGAGTTTTTTGAATGGGGCTTCGTCCAAACCGATCCTAATCCGGGAAACTTTTTAATCCGCGAGAGTCCTGACCTTGAGATTATTGCCCTCGATTTTGGCGCTTCGAAAGCGTATCCAGCCGATTTTAGAAGAAAGTATATAGAACTTCTCAAAGCGATTCAAAACTCAAAAAACGAAGACATCGTGCAAAGAGCTGTTGATTTTGAACTTTTAGATCCAAGAGAGACATCGCAGGCAAAGGCCATTTTTGTTGAACTCATGATGTTGGGAATGAGTCCGTTCTTTCACGAACAAGGCGCTAAATTCAATTTTAAAGACGATGAGTTTTTAAAACGAAATTCTCAGCTTTCAAGGCAACTTATACAGAACCTCAAATTTTCCCCTCCACCTCATAAACTGATTTTTCTTCATAGAAAATTAGGCGGTATATTTGCTGCGCTTAGAAAACTTGAGGTCGAATTGGATTTGCATGAATACTGGGAGCAAATCGTGAGGGTGCGCGCGTGATATGTTCGGGATACACTTTACCAAGAATGCCCTACTTTAAATCTGCCTGTTGAAAACATTGAAAAACTGAAAGGTTATAAATGAAATCATCCTTAGTCATTTTTGCGACTGTTTTTATTTTTAGCTTAAATGCAATCCCGTCTTCCTTAGATAAAGAGCTGGCGAAAACCGCAAAGGCTTTATTTGGGATTATTCCGGCCAAAACGGCAACGCCAGATAAAATATCCAGTGAGCAAATTGAACTCGGAAGAAAAATCTTTTTCGACTATCGCCTTTCTAAAGACGGCAGCACCGCTTGTGTGCGCTGTCATCAGCCGCAATATTACAGCACCGATCGCCTCGCCCAATCGGCTGGATTCAATAATAATAAAGGTGCACGCAATGCTCAGTCCATCTTGAATCTCCAGTTTCAAGAAGTCGTGCATTGGCGCAATGATCGAGCCAGTCTGGAAGATCAAGCTCTGCGCTCGTTCACAACTCCACTCAGTTTTGGAAACTCTTCACCTGCTGAAGCAATAAAAAGATTTGAACTTGCTGGATACCTGCCTTTGTTTAAAAAAGCGTTTCCTAAAGCGGATAAACCTCTGACGCTCGAGAATGCGGCTGCGGCTTTGGGACTCTATCAAAGATCCCTGACAACCAGAGCTCCATTCGATCAATTTTTAGAGGGTGATATTGATGCTATCTCGAACGAAGCTCGTAAGGGTCTCAAGGAATTCATGACGGTCGGCTGCGCGACTTGCCACAACGGCCCGGCGGTTGGCGGTCGAAGCATGCAAAAGTTCGGCATCTATCAAAACTATTGGACACTGACAAAATCGCAAAATCCCGACAAAGGGCGCCAAGAGATTAGCAAGAAAGACGAAGATCTTTATGTTTTCAAAGTGCCTTCTCTGCGCAACGTAACTGAAACAGCTCCGTACTTCCATGATGCTTCGGCAAAAGATATAGAGACCGCGATCCGTTGGATGGGAAAACTTCAGCTCAACAAAGATCTTACGGATGATCAGGTAAGGTCGATCAAGGCGTTCTTGGAAAGTCTTAAGGGACCACTGCCGAAAAATTTCCGTGAAGCCCCCACTTTGCCTTCAGAGCCCTACGCAGGCCCTGAGCTCTTACAATAACATTTATTTCTCTCGCTAGAAGCCGTTTCGTATTTCTTTATAAAACACGTTTCCTCTTTAAAGAGATACGAAACTCATGGCTGTAATCAGTTTAAAAACTTCAGAGTTAACTGAATCTGGTCTTCTCCCTCCAGAAGCTGGAAGAAACCGCCTGAGCGGGAATGAAACTGCATAAACCCAACACCAAGGCTCCATTGTTCACCAACATCATAATTAAGATTTGTCACTAGATGACTGTCACCATTGCCCAGGCCAGAGTAATAGCCCAAACTCACGTCGAACTTATCACGCCAAAAGGATTCTTTTAACCAGATAGATCCATAGTATAAGGGCGACTCAGGTTCATTGTTATTCACATAATGTAGCTGTGTTATTAAGGATCTTTTTTCTCCATAACTATACTCAAGCCCCGCAGCTCCGTCATACAGATCCTTGATAATATAATCCGAACTACTGAACCTCATGAAGGGCATGTCTTTATGGTAAGTCACATCCGCTCTTAAAACCCACTGTTCCCAGGCTTTATTAATACTTATACTTGCACTTTCCATTTTCTTTGAAAAAACTTTATAAACATCTTTTCCTTCGGGATTACTCTGTAGTGTGTACACAGGCACCCTACTAAAATGCTGAGAGTACAAGAACGTCGATTCAAGACCGATCTCACTGAAGTAAGTACGCAACCGAACCGATTGTTCTGTATCCCGAAAGGCCACTCGGTCGGGTTCCCCATCGGCAACTGTCCCGTTGGCTATAAATAGCGGCAAAGGTATTTTTTCATTTTTTATGACATAAAAGTACTCGACGGCCGAATCATTAAATATATATTTTATATGTGCGGCAGGTTGCGCGACCTCGCGAATCTTCTCGGCATCAAAAGCATAATTTTCAAAACTCACCGGATTTAAATAGTTGGGACGATGAGCGCCCATCGTCTCACCGTTTTCCAGAACCTCCCAACCAAGTCGAAATACCCAATTGTTTAAATACTTGGAAACATAAAGACTATGGATGCGAAGCACGTTCGTCGGGATAACTTCATACTGACGTCCATCCGACTCTGTAAAATTATGCCAATATAAGAAGGAGCCTTTGAAGTCATAACTTTGACTTTCATTTTCTATTTTTACTTCTGGCATTAATACAATTCTTTTTCCCAGAGAGTCCCTTTCGCTCACCTTATACGAGTCAATGAAAGAGACTTCTGAATTGAACTCAATGTTGTTAGCCCAAGAAAAAGCTGAACACACAAAAAGAAACAGAATACTAATCATTCAATCTCTCTTTACTAAATACCGAGTCATCCACTTTTTTTACCTCTATCGAGCTAATCTCTATATTAGATATCTTTGTTTCGTTGGTTAGGTCTTGGATCGTAATTTTAGAGGGGCGCAATTTTCCAGCCAGCATTTTGTAATCCGAGAAAGTGGCTCTTTTTAACTTGCGGCCCGAGATACCCATGTAATCTGCGAAGAGAGGTCGATAGGTCTTCTTTTCTATTTTGACTTCTAGCCGTGGATAGGTGAGGCCCTTTTTGTTTTCCTCTAGCAGAATTGTCCAGGCTTCTGGGCTTTCTGACAACAGACTCGGCTTATAGTCTTGATGCCATCGCAATCGACTGATGTCGCCATTTGCAACTTCCCCATTTAATTTCTGATTTAAAGCGATGCGCACGGACCGATTAAGATTAGGAATAAACAGCCACATATCGGTTCCCAACATAAGCATATTTCGTCCTTTGTCTTTTATCGGGAATTTAGTTTTTATAAGTGTTTTCTCATTACCTGAAGTAACCACCAAAAAACCATATTCTTGATCTTGAGTCTTAACCTTGATGTTCATCTCAAAAGATTCTGGTGGATTTCGAATTTCATCAGCTTTAAGAATCACTTGATCTAAATCTGCGGCTTGAACGGATACGGAAAAAAAGCATCCAAGTATCCCAAAAAAATATCTATTCATGACCTACGCCTTTCGGAGACAAAGATTCTATTAAAAACGGCATCCCCACAGAGGTCAATCGTTGAGCAAAAGACATATCGAGTCCACTCGCTGACGGAATCTCTTTGAGAAAGCCCCGGCACGAATCTATCAGTATATCTCAAACCTTCAATTGTTTTCAAATCTGCAAATTCTTAAGATCTCTTATTGCCAGCATGCCGGCGAAATTCTTTCGGAAAAATCCTGTGAAACTTCAGACAGCATGCTGCTTTTGGCAGCCTGATCGTACAAATTTTCAAAGGACAGGATTTGTGTCTGTAAAGTAGCAAATCGAACTCCCAATTCTTTACGAATCCTGACTTTAAGAACTTCGTACTTACGACGGGTAGAAAACTTCCATGCCGGATGACGGCGATATATCTTAAGACTTTTACGTAACGCCTGGTATTCATCATTCAAGGCTAATGAACTTTCATAAATTTCTTCCAAAGTCATTCGGCCAAGATCTCCCATTTCGGCAAGACAGATGATTTCGAGGCGCTTGAGGCTAACGTGATCTTGGGCGCCATAGGCCACTTGAGCCTTCTCCCAACGCTTCGCTGCCCACTCTTTTTGTTTCGGTGACATATCGACACTCTGTGTATCGGGATGAAGAAGTCTGGCTATTTTCCGATAAGCTGAACGCAAGGCAACCTGAGTATCCAGACTTCGCGGAAGCTCTTCAGCGGCTTGTTCTGCGAAGGTTTTTGTCAGAAATTCCTTCAAATGGGACGGCATCGGTTTTAGAAGTTTATGCTGATACCCAATCCCCCCTACTCGCCAGATGCGAAACAAGAGAGCCCAATCACCGCATCTCATCGCAATCTGAAAGGATTCTTTGAATAACTGATACCCTGCAGAAACATCTGATAAATGACGAGCCATCACAACGTCATCAATCTCTTTAAGATAGTGATACACCGAACGCGAATAACGACTAAATCCGCTCAAAGCGGAATCATCCTCACACAGGACATCTCCCAAATTCAAATTCACTTCTTCGCTATAATGAGCTTGATTCTTCATCGCTCGCTCAGAGGATGACGGCGTGTTCTGTGTTTTCGTCGCATTGGTAAAGCGCTCTGAACGAAGCTTATCTATTACAAAACGCCAGCTTTCGTCCCCGGACTCATATTGAACTTCCTCATTTTTAAGCAAAAGATAGGCTTCTTCAAGAGACACCTTCATCGTTTGCGCTACGTACTGCAAGTGCACATGAAAATGCGCCAAACTTCGACAACGCTTCTCCATGGCATCGAGGCTCTGCAGTTCCTCTTTGAAGGTGACTTTATACCAATCCTGATACAACACTTGATCGTGGTTAACAAAGTCAGCATATTCCTTTTCTAGGCGCTGTATTTTCTTCAAGAGATTTCTTGAGGCCGAAAAGAAGTCTTGGCGTAATTTAGCATCATCAACGACAGAAAGATCCCGTCGTGGTGAAATATCAAAGCTGCGATCACTCAGTTGCATAAGATCGCATTGAATATCACAGCCTCAAGACCGATCGCTATCGATTTTATCCATTTGCTGAATGAATAAGCGCGTTCCGCTAAATATTAGCGCAGCGTGCTGCCGACGAACATCCCCCAGTGGGTCCCCTACAGAGGGGACCTGAGAAATTAAAACTAGTTTCCGCCGCCATCGCCTCCTCCTCCGCCGCCGCCAATAAATGTATCGCAGGGATACATAGTCCAAGGCAACCTGAAATTGCCGCACATCTCTTGCGGTGGAGGTGGCTGAGGAGGCGGAGGTGGTGGTGGCGGTGGTGGTGGCGGTGGCGGTGGTGGCGGCGGAG